>JAILLZ010000094.1 GCA_024692885.1 Lachnospiraceae bacterium
AAAGATATATGGTACCTATGTAACAATTGCCTGTGGAAAAAGTGGAAAACTTGTTGAAAAACAGCGAAATTGTACAAAAGCATGCACAATATTCCGACAATAATGTGGATAACTTCATGCGAAATGCATTTTTTAATTCAAAATACAGAAATATTTATTTGCGAAAAATATCAGACAGATAACACTGACATTTTTTCGAGCCGTGAAACGATTTGTTTTTTATGCCAAAACATGCTATTGTAAGGGGGTTTTCGGGGATTACTGTTACTGAAAAGCCACCCAAAATAAAAGTATACAAAAATACTAACAAAACTTGAATGAAATAGTGCATTAGTACTATAATATATTAAGGAACGTTATACGATATAAAAAATGATAATGTATATAGGCTAAAAGTATGCATTTATGGAATAAATAATTCATCCAATGACGAGACACGTTGGGGAAGAGGAGTAGTTGATGGTAAAGAAAAAAATTAAACAGATCACAGCATTTGTAATGACGTTGTGCCTTGTGGGAGGATTGCCGGATTATTCTTTGATGACGGTATATGCTGCCGGGCCAACCACGGTTGACATAGCCGACCAGGATAAAGACGTGTTTGTGGCAGAGGATGCCGCAAAAGCAACCGCGGATATGCCGAATGAGTATACAATAAGCTTTGATATTTCGAACGCACCTGATGAGGGTGCTTATTTGGCGTTTGACGGAGGAGATACTACTTACGCCGACAGCTATGTCTCAGCTGAAATCAACAACACAAACAATACCATCACTTTTACAGGAGTGTCACAGGGACTTTGTGCAAGCCTTCCTGTATACGCTTACAACTCTTCAACCCACACTGCTGTTTCCGCCACAGCAACAGAGGATATAGATATATATGTATGCCGTAGTTTTGATGAGGATACAGTAACTGTAACACCGGGTGACATTGTTTACACCGGAGCGCAGGCTATACCGGCTTTTACAGTAACCGATAACACAAGCAGTGCAAATCTTGCACTCAATAACCATTACAACGTGCTTACCACCGAAACTGTAACAGAGAATGGTACAACATACGACAAAACAACCGCCGGAACCCAGAAAGTTATTTTAAGAGCAGTAAACGACGCTCTCTATTACGGAGACTATACCGCAACCTATACAATCACACAGGAAGAAATTGCCGATGCCATAGCGGGAACAACCGTAGTTTGGTCTGATGATGGCGTTTTGGATTTTACCGGTTCTGCTATTGAGCCTACATCAACTGATGGAGATGCGGAGGAGTATTTCACAATCACAGGTCTCACTGAGGGAACTGATTATGAGATCACAGGTTATTCAAATAACCTCAGTGTCGGAACTGCATCGATCAATGTTGCCGGACTCGGAAACTATGGCGGAACATCAACCATTAATTTCATCATAAAAAAAGATCTTTCTTCTTCAAATATATCAATATCATTTGTAGGAGTATCATCAACAACCATCACTTATGATGGAACAGAGCATATTCTTGCTCCAACCGTAAGAAACAACACTGATTCAACAAATGCGTTGACAGAAGGTACAGATTATATTCTCACATACGAGGATGAGGCCGGAACTTCATATTCATATGATGATGACAGCACATCGCCTACATATCAGAAATATATCGATGGCTCCGGAAATGAATACGACTTCACAAATGTTGGAACAAAGAAGGCAGTTATCACCGCAGTTCCCGGATCAAACTATGTGAACAGCGGATCTATCGAATATACCATTGTTTCAAAAGACATAACAGACTGTATAGCTGTTTCATCACTTCCTACACAGGTTGACACAGCTGCATTTAGAAGCGGAACTGTTGACGGACTTGTTGTGACAGCAGATGGAACATCTTCAGGAACAGCCCTTACTAAGGATACAGATTATACCGTAACAGTCACAGTGAACGATGACGGTGACGCTGCGGATATTCTTGTCACAGGTATCGGGAACTACGGCGGAAGAAAAGTATTCCAGAACGTAAAAATCGGAAGAGATATTTCTACCGCAACTATCACATTGTATTCAGATGACGGTTCAACAAACTATCCATATGTTAAAGGTGGAGTGACACCAAGCTTTGATGTTACATACGGATATACAGATCTTACAGAGAATGTTGATTACACTGCAACAATCACAAACAATACAACACTTGGAACAGCAACTCTTACCGTTCAGGGTATGGGAGACTATGCAGGTACAGTAACAACAACCTTTACCATAGTAGCCGGAGACCTTCTTGCAGATGATGTAAGCATAGCTATGGACTGTGCATATCTTTACAAGAACAACACATCCGTATATTTCAACGGAGCGTTTTACAGTGATGCCGCTTATGCGGGAACAAATGCCCTTACACCTGACATGGTAGTTACTCAGGGGACAAGCGAACTTGAGGTTGGAGAAGACTATTCTGTTTCAGCAGCTTATGCGCTTACATCCGGATACGAATCTATGGATGATGGCGTATCAATAGGAACATATACCGTTACCATCACAGGTCTCAACAATTATGCAGGTTCAGTTGCAACAAAGCAGTACAGAGTTTATAAAAATGACGTTTCAAATACCGCTTCGATGTCGATAAGCATGGGAGCTTCTTCGTTTGGCTACACCGGAAGCCCTATAGTTGTAAGTCCTGAGGGAACCACGACAAAGAAACTTACCGTGGCTCAGGCGGGAAGCACATCCTACACATTGGATCTCACAAACGGAACGGATTATGCAATCTCTTATGTGGATTCAAACGGAGATGAATTTACTTACGACAATGTCAGCACATCGGCAACATATCAGAAATACGTAAATGATTCCGGCGCTGAATACGATTTCACCAGCGTTGGAACAAAGACAATAAAGGTAACAGGAAAAGGAGCTTTCTGCGGAAGCGAGACCCTTTCTTACACAGTGAGCGGAGTAAGCATCGCAAGAGGTACATTTGCAATCTCTGACAAGACTTACACCGGAAGTGCTGTAACACTTGACGGAACAGAGTTTACAACAGCTACAGTCAGCGGAGTAAACCTTACATACGGAACAGATTTTGAAGTGGTTGACGGATCTTATACAAACAACGTTGATTACGGCAACGGAACAGCAAGCGTTACTATTCAGGGTATCGGAAACTACAACGGAACAAAAACTGTTTCATTCTATATTAAGAAGGATGTTAACCATTCGGATGTTGACGTTACATATACAAACAGCTGGAGCTACACCGGAAGTGCAATAGAGCCGGATGTAGTTGTAACGGACGGAACAACTACTCTTACAGAGGGTACAGACTACACGGTTGCTTACAACAACAATACAGATTGTTCAAACAACCTTGCAGAAATCATAATCACCGGAGCGGGAGAGTCATATCTCGGAACACGTACAGAGTACTTTACAATCACAAGATATACACTCTCTGACATTGATGATCCTAACATCACATATGATGATACCGTGTCATATGTTTTCGACGGAACTGCAAAGAGACCTACACTTACAGATCTTGATTTTAAGTTTGCGGGATCTGCTCCTGCGGCAAGCTCATACACATTGACTTATGAGGACAATGTTGATGCCGGAACAGCTTATGCCATCTTCACACCGAAGAGCACATCTGATCTTTCAGGTTCAGTGGCTATTCCGTTTACTATTACAGCTAAACCTTTCAATTCAACAGATATAGCAGTTGCATTTACAACATCATATTCTGCAACTACATACTCATATACAGGTTCAGCTGTTTCACTTGCACCAAGATACTTCACGGTGACAGACAGCGCTGTGGGATCCACACTCAGCAGAACAACAGATTACACCGTAAGCTACATTAATAATGTAAATGCAGCAGATGCTTCCGGGGTAAACGAGCTTTACAATTCAGCAACAACATACACCGGACCTATAGCAGTTATCACAGGTACAGGTAACTACAGCGGAACATGGTATCTCGGATATACCATTAATCAGTACGATGTCGGAACAAAGACATTTACTACCGTGGCGGATACCACCACAACACAGACTTATGATGGTACCGAAAAGACCCCTAGCGTTACAGTTCGTATAGCAACCGGAACACTTACCGCAGGTACAGATTACACGATTACATACACTAACAATGTTAACGCCGGAACAGGTACATATACAATAGACCTTTCGGCAAGCGGAAACTTTAAAGATTCTACAAAGTCATCCACAGATGCAGATTATCTGAAGGAAACAGGAAACTTTACCATCAATCCGAGGGATCTTTCAGAAATCAGTATCACAGGAATGACCACAAAGACTGTCGGTACAACAACCTATCTCATTCTTCCAAACCAGGAGGAGACAGGTTCAGCTGTCGTGCCTGAATTGGATGCTTATTATGAGGCAAACAGCACAACAACGACAACACTTACATTAAATACAGATTACAAAGTGACTGCTTCAGGAAACAATGTAAATCCAAATACAAATGATGTTTCAGCAGACGGCGTGGCACTTACCACCACTGGCTATCCTTACATTACAATTTCTGCGGATGAAGCAGGCTTGAGCGGAAACTACACCGGTTCACTTACACTTTACTTCAATATCCGTAAGGGAATCAGAGCAGAGTGGTATAGCGATGTATCGAATCTTAAATTTACGGGTAAAGCGGTAGAGCCTGAAGTAGTGGTTTACTACGGAGATTCAAATGTTGAACTTACAGAGGGAACAGACTACACCGTTACATATGACGGAGATATAAATGCAAGAGATGCATCGGGAACAACTATAACCCATTATGCAACGATAACAGGTATCGGAGATTACGGCGGAAACAAGAAGCTTACATTTACACTTTCACCGATATACATTCCTACAGAAGAGGAAATCGATTCCGGATCATACTACAGTAGTGCAAACTATACGGTATACGGCGGATATCCTTGCAGATATTTCAGAATCGTGGGAAGAGAAGTTTCCTATATAGGAAGCGCAACAAACGTTGACGTTACGGATATGTTTGGAACAACCATTCTTTTCTATCCGGACGGAGATGCGCTCACAAATCCTGATGCTACAAACGCATATGATATAGTGGCAAACGGCAACGTTGAAGACTTTACAGTGACTTCATTCAGCGACACTTCAGCAGGATTTGTCACAGCATGGACAAGACTTACAGGATCGGTTCATAACACACCGAGAAACTTCTTCCTGCCTGGAACATCAAACTACGAGATTACTTTGACTCTCGGAGCAAGAAGTTTGGGAGATCAGACTTCATATGCTGATTACATTACAGTTGATGATATAGCGAATCAGTCACATACAGGTTCACACATCAGCCTTAGCGGAGCAGTGCATGTTTACGATAAGTACAGAACATCTACCGGTTCATTTAACGCATCTGCTAGAACCAGCAACTTCTACGAGTTGGTAGAGGGTACTGACTACGTGCTTACATATCCATCAAATGCAGCGCAGAGTGTTGGTGAAAACACTGTATACATCGCAGGTACAGGAGATTACACCGGAACAATCACAAAGACATACAATGTGGTTTCTTCCATCGCAACAGCTACAGTATCTGCTGAATCGAAGACATACAACGGCGAACCGCAGACACCGGATGTCGTTGTAACAGTGAGCGGTGAGACACTCACAGCAGATGTTGATTACACATTTGCGGTTTACAACACCACAAAGTCCGTAAACTACGGAACATCAGCAACAGAGGCAGGAACCTACATCGTAGTGGTAACCGGAATCGGTTCATATGCAGCAGGCGGAAGTCTCACAAAAGAGTGCTCATGGAACATCACAAGAAAGAACATTCTTGACAGCGATGTAAGTATAAGAGGAATCAGCTCTTCTTACACCTTTGACGGAACAAACCATAAACCGGTTCCTACTGTATACTATGGTTCTACATTGCTTACAAAGGATACTGATTACACAGTTACATATTCCGACACTGACTGTACTCAGGAGGGATCTTACAGAGTTACCGTTACAGGTATCGGAAACTTTGCAGAGAGCAGAAACTTCGATTATACTGTTGGATCAAACTTCATAGAAGATACAAATTCGGGAAACATTCATATAGATATAAGCAATGCAACTCTGACATACGACGGAACGGACAGGACAGATGACATCGGTCTTACAGTTTCGCTTGCTGATGGAACAGTGCTTACTGAAGCTGTATACGATGCAAACGGAGATTATGTATCCGGAGATTACACATACCAGGTACTTGGATCAAGCGGAGAGCTTCCTGTAAATGCAGGAACTTATACAGCATATATTTCAGGTACCGGAACATATTCAGGTCTCATTGAAAAGACAATTACAATCGAGCCTGAGGATATTACAGCATTGACTCTCGGTGCAGTAACTGACGTATTCTATTATGATGGCGCAGCTAAGGAGCCTACCCCTACAGTTACCTGGAACGGAAACGATGTTACTTCTGCCGTTGGAACTGATTTTGTATATCAGTACAGCAACAACATAAATGCAACAGAGCCGCTTAGCCAGGCGACAGTAACACTTGTACCGACATTGAGCGGAAACTTCACCGATGCAAACGGCGATATGGTTCCGGTTACATTCGATATCAATCCGAGAATTATCACTGATAACGATGATATCGAAATAACCATTTCCACAAATGCCGCAGGAAATGTTTTCCTTCAGTATTCGGGAACAACACCGACAATGACAGTTGTTGATAACGGATTAACTACTTCTCCGTACACAATGGTATCCGGAACGGATTACACATTTGAATTCAGCAACAACACAGGTGTCAGCAGTGCAAACAGCCCGGCTGTGCTCACAATCACAGGTACCGGAAATTACACCGGAACAAAGAGCAAGACATTCTATATTGAAAAATATCCAATGTCAGATACCTCAGTGTTCTTCACAAACGGAAGCACCTATGAATACACCGGTCATGAGATTACTCCTGATATTATCATCAGTGATGCAGACGGAGTGGATCTTGTAGAAGATCTGGATTATACAGTAAGTTACAGTGACAATGTAAATGTGGGAACAGTTACAGTTACATTTACAGCTACTGAAGACAGCAGATTTACAGGAACAACAAGCGCGACATTTACAATTACACCACGTGATATAAATGATGCCGATATCACAGTTGAACCAATTGAAAACTATCTTGTAAATCAGACACCTGAAGTAGAGCTGTCATTGTTCAAAAATGATCCGGACAAGAAGTATACACTTGTTCAGGGAACGGATTTCACGGTTGTTGCATCAGGAAATACAGCTGTCACAGTTGATGATCCAACATTGCATGCAACAGCTACAATAACAGGTACAGGAAACTTTACCGGAACCAGAACAGAGAACTATGAAGTAGGACATGACATTTCAGAGTTCATCGATGCTGATATAGAGGCAGGACTTTCATTTGAATATGACGAAACTGCAAAAGAACCTGAAGTAACCGTTACAATGAAGACAGCAACAAGCCTTGTCGAAGCTGTTTATGATGCAAACGGAGATTATGTATCCGGCGATTACAAGATTGTATACGATGATTCGCCTATAGATGTCGGCACTTACAGCGTGAAGGTTGTCGGTGTAGGAAACTACGGTGGATATATCACCTGTGCAAATACGTATGCTATTACGGAATTTGACATAACCAATGCTGTTACAGCATCCGGACTTTCAGCTTATCCAACTGGAAGCATTTTATTTGACGGAGATGTAAAACAGCCTGAAGTTACAATAACTGTATCAATAGCCGGAACAGCACACATCCTTGTACAGGATACAGACTTTACCGTAACTTATGATGATACTGCATCAAAAGATGTGGGAACTTACACATATTCAATAACAGCTACGGGAAATTACACAGGAACAGTTACTGGATTTGAGTACACGATTGAGCCGAAGGATTTTGACAGCGGAACAACCGTAAACGTATCTCCTGACGAGTACGCATACACAGGAAGCGAAATCACACCTACATTTGCTATTGTTGACAGCTTGAGAAATACAAGCGGCGGAGTATACAGAGTTACAGATACCGGTTACTACACATTGACCACAGCTGATTATGTGATTTATTCAATATCAGACAATATTTATCCGGGAACTGCCACAGTTACTCCGATAGGAAGCTATGACATAACCACAAATACCGGAAACTATTGCGGAGGCGGCACGGCTTACACATTTGAGATTGTTGCCGATGCTTCAACAGACCTCACAGTGGAAGCAGTGGCTGACCAGGCTTACACCGGATTGGCAATAGAGCCTACACCGGCAGTATCCATCGGTTCAAGAACACTTACCGAGGGAACAGATTTCACATACAGCTACACAGACAATGTGGATGTTGGAACAGCTACAATTAGTGTTACACCGGTTGATACCGCACATTACACGGGAGTTGCAACAGCGACATTCAATATCTCAAGAGATCTTTCGAATGCGACAATGACACTTCCATACAATGATGCGACAAGCTATTACTACACCGGAAGTGCAGTAACCTTTACAACAGCAAATCCTGTTGTGGTACAATATGGTGGAACAACACTTACAGCCGGTACGGATTACACACTTACATACACAAACAACGTAAATGCAGGTACTGCAACAGTTACAGCTACAGCAGTTGCCGGAAGCGGATATACAGGAAGCATCTCAAGGAACTACACGATAGTTAAGAGAAGCTTAAGCGCATCTGCAACCACAATAAGCCTGTCACAGAGCACCTTTGATTTCACAGGTGACGCTATAACTGTTGAGAACTACGTGACGGTTAAATACGGAAGTACAACACTTACATACGGAACAGATTACACGCTTACCTACACAAACAATGTTTCAGCGGGAACAGCTACAGTGAAGGCAGTTGGAACGGGACTCTACAGCGGATCCATCTCAACTACATTTACAATTAAGGCAACTACCGTAAACATCAACTCTTGTACGGTAACATGGGATTCAACGGTAACGTACACAGGAAAAGCTACATCACCGAGCGTTTCTGTAACGAAGGGAAGCACAACTCTTCAGCAGGGAACAGATTACACAGTGCAATATGTAAACAACGTAAACCCTGGTGTTGCTTCGATAAGAATCTCGGGTGAGGGTAATTTCACAAGCGTTAAGACAGTTCCATACAAGATTGAAGTTCCTGACATGGGAAGCGTTAAGGTGAAGAAGACATCTGATACCTCTGTTAAGCTTTCATGGAGCTCTGTTGGAAACGTAACCGGATATGTGGTTTATGACACATCGGATTTGACAAAGAAACTTGCAACCATAAAGGGAACAAGCGGAACTGTTAAGAATCTTACCGCAGGAAAGAAGTACAATCTGATTGTCAGAGCTTATGTGGATGCAAACGGAAGCGCGAAGTACGGAAGCTTCTCAAGTGCGGTAACCGCAGTAACCAAGCCTAAGAAGCCGAGCATCTCAGTGAGTGCCGGAGCCAAGAAGGCTACGGTTAAGTGGAAGAAGGTTTCTAGCGCCACCGGCTATTTGGTATACAGAAGCACAAGCAAGAATGGAAGTTATAAGAAGGTTAAGACCATAACCAAGAACTCTACATTGAAGTATGTTAATAAGAAACTCACATCTGGAAAGACATACTATTACAAGGTACGTTCATACAAGACCATAGACGGTAAGAAGTATTACAGCTCTTACTCTAAGGTAAAGAAGGTTAAGGTTAAATAAACAAATGTATGGACAAATACACGATAGGAGATTATGAATTCGAGACCGAGGAAGAATGGGCAGATGCGGTTGATGATCTCCAAACCATAAGACAAATAATAAATACAACCGACGTGCATAATCCGGATGAGGCATTGGCCCTCTACCGGATGATGCGCGAAGGAGAACTTACTTTCAAGGGGCCTGTAGGAGAAGCGTTTTTTCATGATATAGCAGACACAGTTGCTGAATTCTCCGAACAGTCCCTTATGAAGGATAAAGAGGAGGTTAAGGAAGATCCTCTTAGTATTAAGAGCCTGATAGGACGTATTTTTTTCAAAAATAATCGTTCAGGTGTTAAAAATGATGCAGAAAATGCCGAAATAGTTTTGAAGAAGAAAACCAGGTCTCAGTGGATATATCTGGTCGTGGGTGCGCTATGTATAGTGGCAGCCATTCTTTGCTTTTTATACTATGCATATTCGGAATACACTGAGATGCTTAAAACCAGGGCATTGGAGCAGACTTCGCAGAAGAAGAGTATCACCGAGGCTGTGAACTGGTATCTTTCAAAAAGAGATTCCGGAGAGTTCTCGGACGCTGAGATACATGAAATCAGTACCGAGGATAACAGCAGTTATTTCGGTCAGAACAGTGTGACAACCGAAGCTCAAGAGATTGAGGCAGAACCGGAGGAAAAGACGATTCTTCCGGAGTACACAACTTTGCATGACCAGTATCCCAATCTTGCCGGGTGGCTCAGTATAGCGGATACATCCATTGATCTTCCGGTGATGCAGAGCGATGATAACGATTATTATCTCCATGTAAATATGGATGGAGAAGATGATACAAACGGAACCTTGTTTTTGGATTACAGGACAGACGTCCTTGAACCGGGAGCAAATTCCATTATTTACGGACACAACATGAGAAGCGGGGAAATGTTCGGAGGCTTGAAACAGTATCTGGACGAGGGCTACGCAAGAAATCATGAGACCATAGAATTTGACACCATCTACGAAAAACAGACATTCAAGGTGGTTTGTGTATGTCTTTCCCATGTGGGATACCAGGATGAGGATGCATACAAGTATTACAATTTTACGGATGCGGCAAATGAAGCAGAGTTCAAGGCATTTACGGATGCAATGGATGAGGCAGCGGCTGTAAGATTGCGAGAAGACCCTGTCTGGGGAGACAGATTATTGACATTATCCACATGTAACAGCTACACAGAGGATGGAAGGCTTTATCTTGTGGCAGTAAAGGTGAATGAATAAGACTCAAAAACCCATGCGCATGACGCGATTTTGACAGGATGTCGGAAAGTGAGTGAAGAGAGTTATGATGAGAAAAAGATTACAGAGAATCGGAGCAGTATCGGCGGCTATTTTAGTGAGCCTGTTTTTGATCGTTCCGCAGCTTGCAAAAGCTGACAATGAGGAGAATACGGAAGAGACAACGATAACCGCTGAGGTGGAAACACCGCAGACGGATGAGACTATAGTTGAGACACCGGCAGAAACTCTGGCAGAGACACCTGTAGAAGCACCGGCTGAGGCACCTGCAGAAACACCTGCAGAGACACCGGCTGAGGCACCTGCGGAAGCACCGGCAGAGACACCTGCAGAAACACCTGCGGAAACACCTGCAGAGACACCGGCTGAAACTCCTGCGGAAACATCGGTTGAGACTACCGCACCGGAAACCACAACGGTTGTAACACCGGTAGAACCTGAGGTAGAGCCTGAGGTGGCAGGTGAAGAAGGAAATGAATCCTTTGTTGAGGAAGACAATAATTCTGCAGCAGAAGTAGCAAATGATTCAGGAAGTACTGACGATGCTTCAAAAGCAGCAAATTTCGGATTGGCAGAAAGTACAGCAGATACTGTTACTTCAAGCAACGCAAACAGAACCGGTCTCACAAGAAAAGCAGCAGAGAGAAAAGAGGACAGTGAGCCGGAAGTTGTGACAGATACAGAGGCAGCAGAGCAGTCATCAGAAACAACAAGCGAGACAACCACAACAAACACAGGTTCCGATGACGGACTCGTTATAGTTAATAACGTGGTTACAGCATATACAGGGAACGGAGGAACAGTAACCATTCCTTCGACTGTAACATCAATTGCTCCAAATGCATTTTACGGAGATGAAACAATTACTTCACTCAATATACCTTCCACAGTGACATCTATCGGAGCATCAGCTTTTAGCGGATGCAGTAACCTTACATCAGTTACTATTCCGAGTTCGGTCAGCACATTGGGAGACAGTGTATTTGCAAACTGTGCAAGCCTCATATCAGTAACATTGAATGCATCAACAGGAACAGTTCCTGAAGGTACATTTTACAATTGTACAAGTTTGACAAGCGTTACCGTTCCTTCGGGAATAAGCAGCATCGATTCGGGAGCGTTCGCAGGATGTACAAATCTTACGGATGTGACAGTTCCTTCATCAACAGTTGCAATAAGCTCGGATGCTTTTTCAGGAGATTACAATCTCACAAGCATCACAGTAGAAGACGGAAACACCATTTACAGTTCATATGACGGATGCCTTTACAGTGCGGATGGAACAGAGCTTTACTATTGCCCGGAAGGAAAAACAAGTGTTAAGCTTGCATCTTCCCTCACTACGATTTCGGCAGGAGCATTCAGTGACAGCGAATATGTGACCAGTGTCACCATTCCGTCAAATGTAACAACGATTTCAGCAGACGCTTTTTCAGGTAGTGGAGTTGCATCTGTAACAATACCTAAGAGCGTTACATACATCGGCGAGCAGACAAACTGGAAGCCGGACATCATTTACGGATATAAGGGAACAGCCGCTGAGACATATGCCAGCGAAAATGATATTGTATTCCAGGCTATGGATTCAAAAAAGGAAAGCGGAGACACCGAGACAGAGACTGAGACAGAATCTGAATCAGAGTCTGAGAACGGTTCGGACGATAACGGAGGCGGCGGAAGCAATACCGACAACGGCGGAAGCACATACAACACCACAACCGTTACGGTTCTTCCTTCAGAGGCAAATGAAGAGAATGATGCGGCAGACCACGTAAAGGATGCTACACCTAAGACAGGTGTTGAAGATTATCCGTTATTCTTCCTTTTCCTCGGAATCGGACTTGTCGGAGTGGCATTTGTCATGAAGAGTAAGATTGAACCAAAGAATACAGAAGAATAAATGATAAGTAAATATGAATAAAAATAAAGGCTGTGAAGAAATGAGATTTCATTTTTCACAGCCTTAGTTTTATATGTAGATACCAGTTTACAAAAACCTGCGTATAAGCTTAGAAAATAGATTTGTAACAGATTATTTGCTTTCTGCGGCAAGTGCTTCCTTGAGTGCCTGTGCGAGCTGATCAGGACAAGATGTGTTTCTCATGCCACAGGTGTTTCCATCGAGTCTCTTTATAACTTCCTCTGCAGACATTCCCTCAACAAGTTTTGCAATTCCTTTTGTGTTTCCGTTGCATCCTTTGTTGAACTCAACGTTTGTAACGATTCCGTCGTTGATGTCAAAGGAAATACTCTCAGAACATGTGCCTTTGTTTTTATGTGTATATCTCATAATTTTTCTCCTTTTAAAACTAAATTACTAGCTTCAGAAATATTATCATAATTATGTATTTTTTTCCACAAAAAATGTTTGAGAATGATTAAAAATATGATAGAATTATTCTGTTTTTATTGAGGGTTTTATAAGGAGAAGTATTAAAATGGCAAAAAAAGCAAAACCAAAAAAAGTCACATCTAAGAGGGGCAAGAAATTGCCATTCACAAAATCAATCGTGGCACATATCACAGGGCTTAACCTGATTATGCTTGTCGCTTTTGGTATCACGCTGGCGTTTGCGTTCACGGGGATGAGCGGCATGACATCGTCGGCATCAGGCATTTTTGCAAATACCGCAAATGTACTAAATATAGAATCTGTGGTGAAGGCAGATTTGGCAGGCTTGAACGGAAACGTTCAGACACTTTTTGGAGCTTATGCTTCCGTGGATAACACCATGATGGAGGAAACAAAGGCTTCCATTGAAAGCAATACCGCGGAGATGAATGAGGCTATGAACAATCTCATCACCGGACTTCAGGGAATGGGACTGGCCGATTCGGTTGCAGCAGTTGAAACCATGCAGGCAACATATGCAGACCTTACGGCTTCTATTGAAAGTATAGAGGCATGCATGGCTGACTATGACAAAGAAGGCGCAAAAACCGTGAGAGACGAGGTATACAAACCTCTCTACGAGCAGATGCAGTCAGACCTTGCAAACGTGGAAGATAGCATCGGAGCTGCAGTCGACAATCTTGGAAGCATACTTGAGATGCTCAGAAGCAATGCGATGAGCAAGGCATATATCGGACTTGTTATTTTCATCGTATGTCTCGTTTTCAACTTTGCTATAACAAATGCCACCATCGTTAAAAAGATTCGTTCCATAGCAGATGAGATTAATTCGATAATCGATGGAATAAAAGCAGAAAACGGAGATTTGACTTCCAGAATAAAAACAAAGGCTTCAAACGAGCTTTCATTTATTGTTGACGGAACAAATGAATTTATAGATACACTTCAGGTTGCTATGCGTGATGTAAAAGAGGGATCTCAGGTGCTGACTTCTTCATCTGAGAAGATGACCGTACAGATTACACGCGTAAACGAGAACATCACAAACACATCGGCTGCACTCGAAGAACTTGCCGCAAGTATGGACAACGTTCAGACCGTTGCCGAAGAGATGAATGACAAACTCGGAGCTGTAAAGGATGCAGCAAGCAGTATCAACAGTGAAGCTGAAGACGGAGCAAGCACTGCAGATACAATCAGAGATGAAGCTGAGACCATAAAGAAGGAAGCTATAGCCAAGAAGAACAATACAGGTTCTAAGATGGAAGAACTGAGCCGAGTACTTGGCCAGTCAGTAAAAGACAGCGAACAGGTTAGCGAGATTAACAGTTTGACCAACGATATCCTTAACATAGCTTCACAGACAAACCTTCTTGCACTCAATGCTTCAATCGAGGCTGCAAGAGCAGGTGAGGCCGGAAAGGGATTTGCGGTAGTGGCAAGTGAAATAAGCAACCTTGCAGCAAACAGCCGTGATACAGCCGGAAATATTCAGGAGATAAGCTCAAAGGTTACAGAGGCCGTTGCAACTCTTTCAGAGAATGCAATGCAGGTCATGAATTTCATAAACGAAACGGTTCTTGCAGATTATGATGCCTTCGTTGAGACGGGTGAAAAGTATGAGAACACAGCAGCTATCATCAACGACATGCTTGGAACATTCACTGAGAAAGCAGAGAACCTCAACACCATAATGGGTGAGATGGAGCAGGCGGTGAACACCATAACACAGACTGTTGCAGAGAGTACCGATGCAATCACACTTTCAGCAAACAATGCAACTGAGATTGTCGGAGAAATGCAGGGAATTGATGATGCTATGAGAGAAAACAACGATGTCAGCGCACAGCTTAGTGAGAGTACAAAACGATTTGCCGTTGTATAAGATATATAGATTATTGAGGGCGGGATACCGCCCTCTTTTTTGTGTTTGCGCGCCATGGGCGCGCTCTAACGGGTGAAAGTCCCGAACACGCCCAGATAGTGGGAAGTGTATAGCTGAACAGCAAGGGTGTTCATCGTGAGGTGGAATCTGAAGGAAGCTGTAAGCAAATCTCTG
>JAILLZ010000112.1 GCA_024692885.1 Lachnospiraceae bacterium
TGCTTGAGGATTACACCTACAATTTGGTAAAAGGCAAAGAAGGTATTATCCAGGCGCATATGCTTGAGATTTGTCCGACCATTGCCGAGGGACCTATTCAGATTAAATGCCAGCCACTTTCAATGGGTGATCGCGAAGATCCTGCACGTTTGGTATTCCAGTCAAAGACAGGAAAGGGTATTGCAACATCTCTCATCGATTTGGGCAACCGTTTCCGCCTGATAATTCAGGATGTAGATTGTAAGAAAGTGGAGAAGCCGCTTCCAAAGCTTCCTACAGCCATCAATTTCTGGACACCACAGCCGGATTTCTATACCGGAACTGAAGCTTGGTTACTTGCAGGTGGCGCTCATCATACCGCATTCTCTTATGACTTGACCGCTGAACAGATGGGAGATTGGGCTGCTGCTATGGGAATTGAGGCAGTTTACATTGATAAGGATACATGCATTCGTGACTTCAAGCGTGATCTTGCTCTTGGAAACGTGGTATACGGAAGATAAAAACGGAAAGGATATAAAAAGGAAATGTTTGAGGGAAATACTACAGCTCTTGGTATCGAATTTGGTTCTACCAGAATCAAGGCTGTACTTGTAGATAAAGACAATATAGTTTTGGCTCAGGGTGACCATGAGTGGGAAAACCATCTTGAGAATGGAATCTGGACCTACCCTTTGGATGAAGTATGGGAAGGCCTTAGAGATTGCTATGCGAAGTTAAAGGCAGATGTTAAGGCAAAATACGATGTGACCTTAACCCGCGTTGGAGCCATCGGTTTTTCGGCCATGATGCACGGATACCTTGCCTTTAATGAAAAGGACGAGTTATTGGTTCCGTTCCGCACCTGGAGAAATACGATTACAGGCGAAGCTGCAAGCGAGTTGTCAGCAGCGTTGTCTTTTAATATTCCACAGCGTTGGAGTATAGCGCATTATTATCAGTGCATCTTAAACAAAGAGCCTCACGTATCAGATGTGGCATATTTTATGACACTTGCATGTTATGTACATTACAAAATGACAGGCAAAAAGGTTGCAGGTGTCGGTGAAGCAAGCGGAATGTTCCCAATAGATTCATCTACCGGAAACTATGATGCGGATATGCTTATAAAATTTAATGCGTTGGCCGAGAGTCATGGAATTACAACAAAGGTTGAGGACTTGATGCCTCGCGTCTTAAATGCAGGTGAGGATGCCGGTACATTGACATCGGAAGGAGCAAAACTCTTGGATCCATCCGGTGATTTGGAAGCCGGAATTCCTCTTGCACCTCCTGAAGGAGATGCGGGAACCGGAATGGTTGCTACAAATGCGGTATCTGTGGGAACAGGAAACGTCAGTGCCGGAACCAGTGTTTTCTCTATGGTCGTTTTGGATAAACCGTTATCCAAACCTTATGAAGAAATTGACATGGTAACAACACCTACAGGTGAGGCAGTTGCGATGGTACATTGCAATAACTGTACATCCGATTTAAATGCATGGGTTTCTATTTTTAAAGAATACTCAGAGGCAATGGGTATAGAGGTTTCCATGAATGACATTTACGGAACCTTATATCGTAAAGCTTTGACAGAAGATGCGGATTGCGGCGGAGTAGTTTCGTTTAACTATTTTGGCGGAGAACCAGTGGTTGGAATCAACGAAGGTCGTCCGATGATAGTTCGTAAACCGGATGCAAAGTTTACCTT
This sequence comes from Lachnospiraceae bacterium, assembly GCA_024692885.1. Classification (GTDB taxonomy): domain Bacteria; phylum Bacillota; class Clostridia; order Lachnospirales; family Lachnospiraceae; genus JAILHT01. The sequence continues at coordinate 1,691 of JAILLZ010000112.1, forward strand.
GGCAAACTTTATGCGTTCAAATCTCTACGGGGCTTTGGGCGTGTTAAAGATTGGAAACGATATTTTGCTTAAGGAAGAAAAGGTTTCTATTCGTTCCATTACCGGACACGGCGGTTTCTTTAAGACAAAAGGAGTTGGACAGTCTGTTTTGGCTGCGGCACTTAATGCTCCGATTACGGTTATGGCAACAGCCGGTGAGGGTGGCGCCTGGGGAATGGCAGTCCTTGCAAATTACGTAATCCGTGAAGATAAATCCATGAAGCTTCAGCAGTATCTGGATGAGAAAGTATTTGCCGGACAGGAAAAAACAACTATTGAACCTGACCAGGATATGGTTGCAGGATTTGACGCATACATTGTAGAATATAAAAAAGCTTTGGAGGCAGAAGCAGTTGCCTCGAAGTGGTAATCGTGGTACAAGCATGTTTTGCGTACAAAACTAAGAGAAGTATTGGATGGTTGGGGTACAATGTTAAAAGTATTTTTGGTAGAGGACGAGTATGTCGTTCGTGAATCCATCAAGAATAACATAGAATGGAGTGACTTCGGTTTCGAATTTTGCGGAGAAGCAGGAGACGGCGAAGTCGCTCTTTCTTTGATTCGTAAAGAGCTGCCGGACATAGTGATTACGGACATAAAAATGCCGTTTATGGATGGACTTACGCTTTCAAAGTTGATCAAAGAAGAATTTCCGTGGATGGAAATCATTTTGCTTACGGGTTATGAGGAATTTTCCTATGCGCAGGAAGCTCTTCGTATAGGTGTGGCGAGGTATTTGAGCAAGCCTATCAGCGGTGAGATGCTCACTTCAGAACTCACACAGCTTGGGGAAAAGATACAGGAGAAAAAAGAAGAACGCGCTATCCATGAAAAGTACAAAAAAGAGATGGAAGAGCGAACCATACAGGAGAAACAGGAATTTTTCGATTCCATAGTTACCGGCGGAAAGAATGCTGCGGCTCTTTTGGAGGAGGCAAGAAAGCTTTCTCTCGATTTGTCTGCGGTTTACTACAATATTCTTCTTTTAAAGGTGTGGTCCGACCGACATGATATGGAAGAATACTCCAACACGGTTGTGTCCATGGAGAATCGCCTGAAAGAAATGGCGGAAGAAAAGAATGTTTTGCTTTTCGATCGCCATTTGGAAGGAAAAGCCCTTCTGTTTAAGGCCAACTCTGAGGAAGAGATGCAGACGGTTATGCAGGACTTTATTGAAAAGCTTAAAGCCATGTTTGCAGAGAATCGTCATATTCATTTCTTTGGCGGCGTAGGGAAAACGGTGATGCATATTTCGGAAATACCGGAATCTTTTGCCTGCGCAGGAAAAGGATTTGCTCATCGTTACCTCGGAGAAACGGACAAATTTTTGCTCGACAGCGACAGCAAACAGGTGGACAAGTTATCCCTGTCAAATATCAATCCAAAACAAATGGCCCACGAGCGCGTGACCGAATTCTTGCGTCGCGGTGATGGAATGGAGGTTAACTTCTTCGTTGAAGAATTCTTGCATGGTCTCGGTGAGAGAGCATTGCAGTCTTCCATATTCCGTCAGTACATAACCATGGATACATATTTGACAGTAATAGATTTCCTGGAGAATGAACTTGGAGTATCCCGCGAGGGGTTAGATACGATGGAGCTTGACACCACTGTTACGTCCACCGAGGAACGAGCGGTTGCGTTCATGAAAGACATTATCGCCGGAGCACTTGCCTTGCGTGAGGATATGTCAAAGAATCGCTACCATGATGTGGTGCGTGATGCGATTTCATATATTGAACAACACTATTCGGAAGAGGAGTTTTCACTAAACGAGCTCGCTTCGTATGTGAATTTCTCGCCGAACCATTTGAGCGCGGTGTTCCGCCAGCAGACGGGACAACCTTTTATTAAGTATCTGACCGATTACCGTATCACAAAGGCAAAGGAACTTTTGCGATGTACCGGAAAGAAAAGCAGCGAGATTGCTATTTTGGTGGGATACAAGGATGCACATTATTTTTCTTATGCATTCAAGAAAGCACAGGGAATGACGCCGACACAGTATCGCGGCAGTTCTAAAGAGGATGGTAAATGATAAAGAAAAGTACCGGTAAGGAGCATATGCGTCTTGCTCTGCAGATCCGTATTTCTTATCTGTTCATGTTGATTCCAATTGTGGTGTTTTTGATTTATACTTTTTACAACATTTGGAAGACAAATGAGCGCTATGAAAACATGCTGAATTCCGTGGTGGCTGCCAGCGAATTCTCTTTGGACTTTAAGAATGATTACGATTATGAGACTTACCTTTTAATCGTTGAAAATAAGAAACCTGAGGATTCGAGGCTCACGGAGCTGCTTGACGATGCGCGTCGTGTCGTAAACGGATTGGAACAGTATACGGATACGGAAGACAACAAAAAACGTTTGGAGTCTGCAACGAAATATCTCGATAACCTTGAGACGTATCATGAACGTATAGTAGAAAACCTAAAAAAAGAAGACTGTTATGAAGAGAACCTAATCATTTGGGAAAATGACGTTCAAATTGTAACGGCGCTGGTGCAGGAAACCATCAACGAATACATTTACTATGAGAACCGTGAATTGCAGACGGCACAGGAAGAAAACCGCAGGCAGCAAATACATGTCACGCAGCTTTCAATGTTGATTATCAGTGTGATTCTCATCGGAGTAATTACTATTTCTGTTTTTGTTCCACGCAGCATCACGGAACCTATCGAAAAGCAGGTGCGTGCGGAGCAACGTCAGCTTCGAATGGCGGAGTTCGAACTCTTGCAGGCACAGATTAATCCGCATTTCTTGTATAATACTCTGGATGCAATTGTGTGGTCTGCTGAAGCAGGAAATCAGAAGCAGGTCATTCAGATGGTCGGAAGTTTGTCGGATTTTTTCAGAACTTCTTTAAACCGAGGCAAAGAAATCGTCACGGTGCGGGAAGATTTGCAGCACGTATGCAGCTATTTGGAAATCCAAAAGATTCGTTATATGGATATTTTGGAATATGAGATTCTTGTGCCGGAAGAATTAAACGATTATATAATTCCTAAAATCACGTTGCAGCCATTGACGGAAAATGCCCTGTATCATGGAATAAAGAACAAGCGCGGCGGTGGAAAAATTACTCTCCGCGGACATGAGGAGAAGGATTATTTTGTCATTGAAGTGGCTGATAACGGAATAGGAATGACCGAGGAGAGACTTCTTGCGGTACGAGAGGGCCTGTCTGGTAAAGCACCGCAGGAGAGCGGACTGTATGGCCTTTATAACGTTAACGAGCGTATACGCCTGAACTTTGGTGATGAGTACGGAATTCAGGTTTTCAGCGAATATGAAAAAGGAACTGTTGTAGAAGTTCATCTCCCGAAAATCTTAACCGAAATCGTAGAAAATCAAACTTTTTAAAAAATCAAATAGAAAATCAAACAGTAATCGTTTTTTTATGAATGTTCTTTTACCCTCCTTTGCGTTACCATTTTCTTCGGTGAGGGGAAATAAATCCCCAAGAAAAGACCGTAATGTAAATAAGGAGGGTTTTTACATGAAAAAGAAACTATTGGCATTGTTTATGGCAACTACAATGGTTTGTGGGTTGGTAGGATGCGGTAGCAAACCTGCAGAGTCAACATCTACAGATAAGGCAGAGACAACTGCTGATGCAGATGCTGCTGAAGATGAAGCTTCAGGTGATTTGATCAAGGTTGGTATCATCAACAACGATCCAAACGAGTCCGGATATCGTACAGCAAACGTAGCAGACTTAAAGGCTATGTTTACAGAAGAGAACGGATATGATGCTTCTTTCGCTTACAGCCTTAAGAATGATGAGCAGATTCAGGCAGCTCAGCAGTTTATAGCTGATGATGTTGATTATCTTCTCCTTTCTGCGGCTGATACAGCAGGTTGGGACAGCGTACTTCAGGATGCACAGGCAGCCGGAATTCACGTAATCTTATTTGACCGTACAATCGATGCTGATGAGAGCCTTTATGATGCTTCTATCGTTTCAGACATGGCAGAAGAGGGAAACACAGCAGTTGAATGGTTAGCAGGTCAGGGATTAGACAGCTACAAAGTAATTCACATTCAGGGTGTTATGGGTTCTGCAGCTCAGCAGGGACGTTCAGGTGCTTTGGATGAGAAGGTAGCAGCTGAAGACAACTGGGAAATCGTTACACAGCAGACAGCTGAGTGGAACGCTGAGAAAGCACAGCAGATCGTACAGTCAGTTATCGAGTCCGGAAAAGAGTTCAACGTAATCTACGCTGAGAACGATGATATGGCTAAGGGTGCTGTAGCAGCACTTGATGCAGCCGGTATCTCACACGGTGTTGGCAAAGACGTTATCGTAATGGGCTTTGACTGCAACAAGTGGGCATTGGAAGAGCTCCTCGCTCAGAACTGGAACTATGATGGACAGTGCAACCCATTCCAGGCTTCTTACATCGATGAAATCATCAAGACAATCGAGGGCGGATCTGCTCCGGCTGAAAAAGTTGTAATTATGCAGGAAAAAGGATTCGACGCTACAACAATTACTCAGGAAGATGTTGATACATACGGAATCTAATTCTTAATTCAACAAGGCATAAAAACTTAATGAGGCGCGGTGCGTACCGCGCCTCTTTTTAAAAGGAACGAGGGGGAAATACCGTGGAAGACAAAAGAGTTTTGGAAATGCATGGGATATGCAAAAGTTTTCCGGGTGTACGAGCGTTATCAAATGTCGATT
>JAILLZ010000169.1 GCA_024692885.1 Lachnospiraceae bacterium
TAGGTGTATTTTATCAGTTGCGACTGTTAGAAAAAAAGACTGGTGTATTAATTAGTTTAGGCTGTTTGAAAAAAGACAGATAGAAAGAGAAGATTTGTTTTGATAAAGAAGATATTTGAAATAGTTATAAATTGGATTAAAACACATAAATATTGTTTTGCAATGCTTTACATCCCGGCATATTTGATTGCGTTCTTTTCCACCAACGGACTGTACGAACCTTCTATTATAGTGCATCACCCGTTGGATGACGTGATTCCGTTTGTGGTCGAGTTTGTAACGGTATATATGCTGTGGTTTCCGGCAATAATGCTGGTCCTTCTTATAGTAATGATACTTTCTGAAAAAGATTTCAAACAGATGGCGTTTGTCATGTTTACCGGCATGACGATCAGTCTCATTATATACGCGATAATTCCGACGGGACTTGATTTGAGACCTGAGGTAGAAGTGAACGGTTTTTGCAGTTGGCTTATAAATACGGTTTGGTCAAACGACGTGCCTATGAATGTCTGCCCTTCAATACATGTGTCATCATCCATGGCAGTGTTCTTTGTGGTGTGGAGAGGAGAGCTTTTTAAGAAGCATCCAATCCTTAAATCAATAATAATGCTGTTTATGGTGGCAATATGCATATCAACCGTTTTCGTAAAACAGCATTCCGTTGTGGACGTTTTCTTCGGATGTCTACTTACCGTCATTCTGTATGTTATCTCGGAAATATATATCCTTTTTCGCAGAAATAGGAAAACTACGTGCCAGAAAACCGAAATGAGTTAAAATTGCGACATCTTTAGGTGAATTGACCGTGCCAAATGATTGAATATGCATTTTTTTTGGTTACTATGGCAATAGTGGAAGCTAAATAATCATGTTAAAATAATAACACTAAGGCATCGAGGCAAAATATGCTTCGGTGCTTTTATAAACTGTATCAAAATGGCTATTTAATATAAGGGAGGACAGTAATGTTATCAACAGAAGAGAAGGAGAAGATAGTTCCTACCATAGGAAACATCACTCCTAAGTACAAGGGTGAGAAAAACCCGAGTGAAAAGATCATCGCGCTTGCTCAGAAGATCACTGACAGAATGGGAGTCAAGATAGATTCTGACGCACCTGAATATTGGGGACTCAGATGCGTAGTGACAGACGAGATGGCAGATGTTGCACTCAAAATGAACGTTAGACAGCACTATAAGTTTGAGGAGCTTTGTGCTATGAACGGCATATCAAAGGATGGCGAGGAGAAATTCCAGAAACTCCTTGATGATATGGCTTACGTTGGTATCGTTGAGTACGATTACGGCGACAAGTATGACAAGAACGGCCCTATCAAGGGAGCTGAGAGAGTGAGAGAGTACTGGGTACCTCTTTTCGTTCCGGGTTCAGGTGAGTACACAAACATGAGACCTGATCTCATGAAGGAAAATCCTGAGCTTGCTCAGTTCTTCGAGAGAATGACTTATCTTCCGCTTGCAGGTATCACACACCTTGTTCCACCGGGAGGCGGCGGAATCGGAATGCATGTTATTCCTGTAGAGAAGGCTATCTCCATGGAAAATGAGACCATGGATATTGAGCACATTTCATATTGGCTCAAGAGATACGAGGGACACATCGGTGCCAGCATCTGTTCTTGCCGTCATGGAAGAAAAACCATGGGTGAGGGTGTTGCAGACAGCATGGAGAGCTGGTGTATCGGTGTCGGCGATATGGCTGACTACTGCCGTGAGACAGGAAAAGGAAGAGACATCACTTATGAAGAGGCGATGGAAATCCTTCAGAGAGCCGAGGACAACGGATTTGTTCATCAGGTAACAAACATCGACGGAGAGGGCAAGATTTTTGCCATCTGTAACTGTAACGTAAACATTTGTAACGCTCTTCGTACATCACAGCTTTACAACACACCAAACCTTTCAAGATCTGCATACGTAGCTCACGTAAATAAAGACGACTGCGTTGCCTGCGGAAGATGTGTTGAATACTGTCCAGCCGGAGCGCTTAAGCTCGGACAGAAGCTTTGCAAGAAGGACGGAACAGAGGTTACATATCCTCGTCAGGAACTTCCTACAAACAAGCTTAAATGGGGACCTGAGAAATGGGATCCAAACTATAGAGACAACAACAGAATCAATACACATAAGACCGGTACTGCACCATGTAAGGCATCTTGCCCTGCACACATCGCAGTTCAGGGATATTTAAAGAAGGCCGCTCAGGGTAAATATCAGGATGCACTTGCTCTTATCAAGAAGCAGAATCCATTCCCGGCAGTATGCGGACGCGTATGTAACAGACGTTGCGAGGATGAGTGTACAAGAGGAACACTTGATCAGGCAGTTGCTATCGATGATGTAAAGAAATTCATCGCAGAGCAGGATCTTAAGGCTGATACAAGATACATTCCACCAATCGTTGTAGCTTCTAACGAGGGACGTTGGAAAGAGAAGATTGCCATCATCGGTGGTGGTCCTGCAGGACTTTCTGCAGCATTCTATCTTGCAGAAAAAGGATATTATCCGGTAGTTTTCGAAAAGGAGAACGAGCCTGGAGGAATGCTCAGATACGGAATCCCTTCATACAAACTCGAGAAGGATGTTATCGCAGCCGAAATCGAAGTAATGAAGGAGATGGGCGTTGAAATCAGAACAGGAGTTGAAGTTGGAAAAGACGTAACTCTTGATTCACTTAGAAAAGACGGTTTCAAGGCATTCTACATCGCAATCGGATGCAATGCCGGAAGAAAGCCTGGTGTACCTGGAGATGATGCTGAAGGCACACTTACAGCTATCGAGTATCTCCATGACGCAAACTGTGGTGGAGTTGAATACACAGGTAAGGTTGTAGTAGTCGGTGGTGGAAACGTTGCTATCGATGCTGCAAGAGTTTCAGCTAGAAACGGTGCCTCAAAGGTTGACCAGCTTTGCCTTGAGTCAGATAAGGAAATGCCTGCTTCTGCAGAAGAGATAAGAGAAGCAAAAGAAGACGGTGTTATAATTAGCTGTGGTTGGGGACCAAAGGAGGTTCTCACAGAGAATGGTAAAGTAACAGGCGTTGTATTTAAGAAGTGCTTATCTGTAAAGGATGAAAACGGACGTTTCGCTCCTAAGTACGATGAGAATGATACAATGACAATCGAGTGTGACAGAGTAATCTTCGCCGTAGGTCAGGCTTCAGTTTGGGGAGACCTTGTAAAGAACGAGAACGTTGAGTTCAACGGACCAGCAATCGTAGCAGACAAGCTCACATACCAGACAGGCCAGCCGGATATCTTCGTTGGTGGAGATGTTCTCACAGGACCTAAATTTGCTATAGATGCAATCGCTCAGGGACATCACGTAGCTGAGTCACTTCACAGATTTGTACAGGATGGTCATATGACTATCGGTAGAAACAGATGGGAGTTCACAGAGCTTGACACTCACAACATTTCTGTTGAAAGCTATGATACAGCAGGACGTGAGGAAGTTGGATTTGTTGACAACATCGACAAGATGGGATTCAAGGATGCACATGCAACTCTTACAGAGGAGCAGGTTAAGAAAGAGACATCACGTTGCCTTGGCTGCGGTGTTTCAGTAGTAGATCCTAACAAGTGTATCGGTTGTGGAGTCTGCACAACAAAGTGTGCATTCGATGCAATCACACTTCACAGAGACAGACCTGAGTGCAGCAAGATGACAGTGGCAGAGGATAAGTTCAAACACATCCTTCCATATGTTGCAAAGAAGGTTATCAAGATTAACAAGAACTAATTGCTAAGCGAGTGAACATTCGGATTCAAATACGTTATAAGACTTGCGTAAGCATTGAAAAAGCAGGGACAATAGTCTCTGCTTTTTTATTTGTGATAGAGAACTCATCGACCATAAAGTTTATGTGCTGAAAAATATGGCTACATGATATAATACTGAGAAAAAAGGAAAAACCTATGAAAAACACAACTCTTGTTTATATAGAAAAAGACGGAAAATATCTCATGCTTCACCGCACAAAAAAGCAGCAGGACCCAAACGCAAACAAGTGGATTGGCGTGGGAGGTCACTTTGAGGAAAACGAGACACCTGTTGAATGCGCTTTGAGAGAAGTTAAAGAAGAGACAAATCTGATACTGACAGAATACAGATTCAGAGGAATCGTCACTTTTATCTCCGATAAATATGAAACCGAGTACATGCATCTGTTCACGGCAACCGAGTTTACAGGAGAATTGTCCGAGTGTGATGAGGGTGAGTTGAAGTGGATTGACAAAGGAGAAATACTTAATCTCAATCTTTGGGAGGGAGATAAGGTTTTTCTAAAGTATTTGCTGGATGATGAAGATGCGTTTTTCTTAAAGCTGGAGTATGAGGGCGATAAACTTGTGAAGTGCACGAGAGAACTATCGTAAAAAGCATATTCGAAAAATGATTATTGAGATGAAATAGTGTTCACATTAGTAAAGAGAGGATAGTTGAATGGAAACATGGTTTTATGAAGTGGTAAGTATAGATGGAGATTACGCACATCTTAAAAGGACAGATATCGAACTTGATGACCTCAAGCTTGTGGCCAGAGCTCTTTTGCCGCCGGAGATAGTTGAGGGCAGTAAGTTGAAATATGAACTCATGCAGTACGAGATTGTTAGCTAAACCTACTTCGAGCAAAACATGGGACTATCAACACATCAACCGTCAACAAGTTTTGACAGTAAATGGGCTAAAAAATAGGTATGAATTTGAAATATACCGCCAGTAAGTGGATATCATTTTTCTGGCGGTAATGGAAAAGCAGTGTTACGCGAAATACTACCGCCACACGTGTAAAAATGTAAATCTGGCGGTACAAAAATGGGATAGTAATGACTTTTGGTGCATTTAATCTAAAAAAACATGTTGCAGTAGCTGGAAAAATGTCAAATGAACGTATTAAATACCGCTGAAAATAAAAAAATAAGGTGCTGGCGGTAGGGACTGTACCGCTGAACAATAGAAAATAGTGCTCTGGCGGTAGATTTCTAATGCAAATGGAAAAAACAGTGGTAGATTACGTGCAGCATGGCGATATCTTACAATCAACACGTAAAAAAAAACGGATGTAGAGCAGTGCTCAGTAATATGTGCAAGCATGACAACAATTATCGCTTGCGCACAATCGATTTATAGTATATTTTATTACCATGATTAATGTATGTATCGTCGAAGACGAGGTCGAACAGGCCAACTTGTTGAAAAACTACATAGAGCAGTACGGGAAAAGCCATAAGGAAGAATTCGATACGGAGCATTTGCTCGACGGGCTTGACCTGGTGGAGGACTACAAGAGCCAGTACGATATCATTCTTCTTGATATCCAGATGAAACACATGGACGGAATGGCTGCTGCGGAAAGGATCCGCAAGATGGACTCGGACGTGATAATAATATTCATCACATCCACGGTGCAGTACGCGGTTCAGGGCTATGCGGTGGATGCGTTGGGATACGTGCTTAAGCCGGTACCATACAACCAGTTTGAACAGCTTTTTGACAAGGCAACTCAGAGAGTCAGAGCCCGTCAGAACCATGTTTACATAAAGGTATCTGTCGATGACAAACAGATCAAACTGGATTGCAACAATATTCATTTCATCGAGAGTCAGAGAAATAACGTGGTCCTGCATTGCAGTGACGGAGATTACGTCACCCAGGGACCTCTGAAAAAGTTTGAGGAGATGCTTGCGCCACATGGATTCAGCAAGTGTCACAACGCTTATGTGATAAACTTGTCCTTTGTTGAAGCCATAAAGAAGGAAGAAGTCTTTTTGACAGACGGAACGGCTTTGCCCATAAGCCGCGCAAAGAAGAAGGAATTTATGGCGGCCTTGACAGAGGGAATCCTTTAAAAACAGTTGATACAGATGTAAGCCAAACGTATACAAATCAGGAGAAATAATGGTAGTTTCCGAGTTTTTAAACCCTGCAAATCTGCAGGACACACCAAGATTATTTACCGCTATTGCCGAATGGCTGGCGGTTTTTGTATATTTCAACATTTATAAAAAAAGATCCAATGGAAAAGATTTCGTACTTCAATGTATAGTGGCGCTTGCAATATTTGTGGGATACCAGTATGTAGCAGGAATTCTGCCTCTCCCGTTTTGGATTTTCACAATGGCGGGCGCAGTAGGACTTACATATTTGTTTTTATATGTTGTGCTTGATGTGAAGCCGAAGGACTGCGGAGTTTTAACTACCCATGCCTTTGTTCTGGCCGAGTTTGCCGCAAGTTTGTACAAGCAGCTTTACGTATGGCTTGTTAGAGTGTCCGGCAGAGAGATGTTTTCATGCTCTCTTGCGATAATGATTCTTGTTTATATGTGCACCTACATTATTTACTTTAATGTGGAAAGGGAGAACATAGCTCCTTCAAGAGACCTGAATATAAACACGAAGGAACTCATGAGCGTTGCGCTCACCGGAATCGGAGCATTTATCATATCAAACATCAGCTTTGTAAATTCGACAACACCTTTTTCGGCAACGGAAAACATGCTGTACGTAAGAACCCTCGTTGACTTCGGAGGAATGCTCATGCTCATGACAGAGATGGGAAGAAGAAATGAGCTTGCCCTAAAAAACGAGAGTAATGCGATAAATCAGCTTTTTCAAAAGCAGTATGAGCAGTATAAGCTTGCCATCGACAATTCAGAGGCATTGAGAAAAGAGATGCATGACATGAAGCATTATGTCATGGCGCTTAAAAACGAGGATGACCCGCAAAAACGAGCAGGGGTATTGGATGACATGGAGCAGGCCATAGCCATTCAGGAGTCCTTCATGAATACCGGAAACAGGGTTTTGGATGTTATTCTCACAACAAAAAGCCTTCAGTGCCAAAAGAATAATATCACCTTAAATGCCATGGTTGACGGAGATGTTTTGGAGGATATTTACGTAAAAGATATATGCTCGCTCTTCGGTAATGTTTTGGACAATGCCATAGAGGCATCTCAACAGGTTGAGGATAAAGAAAAGCGTCTTATCACTCTATCTGTAAGAAGGAAAAACCAATTCATTATAGTGGAATGTGAAAACTACTCAGACCCTTCAAATGTCAGATTAAAAGCAAAAGACAGAAGATTAAGATTCAGAAAGGAAGACCTTCCGCAGACAACAAAGATTGACAACATCCATCATGGATTCGGGCTCAAGTCCATTTCTCAGGTTGCCGAGAAATACGGCGGAGCCATGAACTGCAGCTTTGATGAAGGGTGGTTCAGGGTAAAGGTGTTATTACCGACAAATTCATAAAAATGCAAATCGTCCCAGGATTTCTACCAGTTATCCTTGGGATGATTTTTTTTGCATTTTTGGGTGTATAAATATCCTAACAAATTACGGAGGACGAGTATGGACGCTAAAGAAATCGTTTCAAAGCTGACACTTATGGAGAAGGCCGCTTTGCTCAGCGGAAAGAATGAGTGGGAATCCAGAGATATTCCACGTTTGGGGATTCAGTCTATATCATTTTCCGACGGACCTCACGGGTTGAGACGTCAGGAAGGTGCGGGTGATCATCTTGGACTTAATGCATCACTCCCTGCCACGTGTTTTCCTACTGCAGCAACAGTAGCAAACAGCTGGGATCCTGAGCTCGGTGAAGAAATCGGAGCGGCTCTCGGAGAGGAAGCAGTTGCACAGAAGGTAGATGTGCTTCTCGGACCGGGACTCAACATGAAGAGATCTCCGCTTTGCGGAAGAAACTTTGAGTACTTTAGCGAAGATCCAATCCTCGCTGGAAAGATGTCAGCCTCTTACGTGAGAGGAATACAGAGCAAACATGTTTACTCATGCCCAAAACATTTTGCCGTAAACTCAAGAGAGTACCGCAGAATGGCAATGAATGCAGTGGTTGATGAGCGTACACTTCGCGAGATTTATCTCACAGCATTTGAGATTGCCGTTAAAGAAGGTAAGGCAAAAACAATCATGTCTGCCTACAACGAAGTAAACGGAAAATACGCAAACGAAAACGAGCACCTTCTCGTTGATATCTTGAGAAACGAGTGGGGATTCGACGGAATAGTAGTTACCGACTGGGGTGCATCAAACGATCATGTCGCCGGTGTTAAGTGCCAGTCAAATGTCGAGATGCCAAACCCTGGACTTGATTCGGCCAGAGAACTTATAAAGGCCGCAACCGAGGGAGAGGGACGCATCACTGAAGAAGAGATTGACAGAGCAATACTTCCTATCATAGAAGCCGCTCTTTACTTTAAAGATAACGATCACACAAAGGGATTTGACAAGGAAGCTCACCATGCAATAGCAAAGAAGGCAGCAGTTAATTCCGCAGTCCTTTTGAAGAATGATGAGGATATTCTTCCTTTGAAGCCGGGCACAAAGGTTTGCCTCAGAGGACCATTTGTAGATAAGCCTCGTTATCAGGGATCGGGAAGTTCTCAGGTAAATTCAACCAAGGTTGAGACCATAGCAGAACAGATAAAGAATTATGACTTTTTAATAGTAGATAATCCTGAAGATGCAGACGTTGTACTGTTTTTCTTCGGACTTGATGAAATCGCCGAGAGCGAAGGTGCAGACAGAATGTCAATTGACGTTCCTGAGTATCAGATAAAAGAGCTTGAGAGCCTTACAGTATTCAACAAGCACATCATCGGAGTTATGAGTGCAGGTTCTTCAGTGAAGATGCCTTGGCTTTCAAACTTGCAGGCACTCCTTCACGGATACCTTACAGGACAGGCCGGAGCTTCAGCACTCCTTGATATCATCAGCGGAAATGAGATTCCGACAGGAAAACTCTCAGAGTCATATCCTTTCGCTTATGCGGATTGTTCGATAGTAAACTACGCCGGAACGGAGAGAAGAAACCTTCAGTATCGTGAAGGACCGTTCATCGGATACAGATATTATGACACAGCGGATGTTGCGGTTCAGTTCCCGTTCGGATACGGACTTAGCTACACAACATTTGAATACAGCAATCTTTCAGTCGATGAAAACGGTGTGAAGTTCAAGGTTACAAACACCGGAAAGAGAGACGGAGCAGAGATAGCTCAGCTCTATGTGGGAAAGAATGAGTCAGGACTTATCAGACCTAAGAAAGAGCTAAAAGGTTTCAAGAAGGTTTGGATAAAGGCCGGAGAGTCAAAAGAAGTTGAGATTCCTTTTGATGACAAGACATTCCGTTATTTCTCAACTGTTTCAAACAAGTGGGAAATCGAGGATGGAGCTTACCAGATTTATGTTGGAGCAAACGTAGCTGACATCAAGCTTACAGGCGAGATTGAAAAGGAAGGAACAATCACAGAGCTTCCTTACGATATCGAAAAGCTTCCAAGCTATAAGTCAGGAAAAGTAAGAAACGTTCACTATGAGGAGTTCGAGAAGCTTTACGCAAAACCTCTTCCTGAGGAAAAGGTTGGACCTCTCGATATAAATGATGCACTCTGCCAGATGAAAGATGCCAAGAGCGGACTTTGCAGACTGGCTTACAAGATATTGAAGAGCAACCTGGACAAGTCTTATGAAAAAGGTGTTCCGGACCTTAACACAATGTTCATCTACAACATGCCTTTCAGAGCAATGAGCAAGATGACAGGTGGAATGGTGAGCCGCGAGATGACAGAAAGCATCGTGACCATCGCAAACGGACATTTCTTTAAGGGACTTGGTGGAGTGATTTCAGGATATTTCAAGAATGCGAGAGCAAACAAGAAATACGAGAAACGCCTCAACCACGCAGAGTAAAGAAAATATGACGAAGCGATTTGAAAAAATCGAATTCGTATAAAACAAGAGGAGAAACATTATGAAAATTTGGAACGATTTTGCAGGGAAGCATCCTGCCGTTGCAAAGTGGGTTCGAGAAGGCGGACTTTTCGTAATCGTAAGCAACGTAATCACAGTTTTTAAGTACTTGCTTCTTACATTCCTTCCGGCAGCATTTGCTTTCCTTGGAAGCAGATCTTTCGGATGGCCGGGAATCCCGCTCACTATCGCAGGTGAGACATTCCAGTGGAACATTTTGGGATACGACCAGGCAAACGGTGGACTTGCATATTTTACAGCTTACATGATAGCGATGGTTATCGGTGAGTGTGTGAATTTCCCAATCCAGAAATACTGGGTATTCAGAAACTATGAGAAGCCGGGAAAACAGATTGCATGGTACATTGTTGCATTTATAGTAATTACATGTATCGTAAACTCAATCAACTGCATATGGGTTGCGGTTGCGGGAAAATTCGTGGCACCATGGCTTTACAACATTGCCACTGTAGTGCTTAACGGAGGAGTTTCAATGGTAGTATTCTTCTTCGTAAACAAGATTATTTTCCCTGAAACACCAAAGGCAGCAGAGAACTAATTCGCTGCATAACAAGCTCAAGATTATAAAATAACGACCGTTATTTTATATATACATGATTATTTTTCCAAAAAATAATACAAATACAGAGGAGGAGAAAAAGAATGTTACAGATCAACATCGCGGACGTCATTGCCGTCCTCAACACGATGATACCACAGCTCGTAATCATCGGCGTGGTACTTGTAGCAGCCATTATCGCAACAATCTGTGCGATAAAGGTACAGAAGCCTTTAAAAGGTTTCGTTAGAAAGCAGGCTTGGCTCGCTTTCTTACTCGTATTGGTTCTTGTAGTTACCAATATCGTATTAGTTCCAATGTACTCTATGGTTAACATGGCCATGGGTGGTGGAACAATCTCAGACGAGGCTATTGAAGAAGCAAAAGCTTTATGTACTGAGATAGCAGAAGAAGGAATCGTTCTTTTAAAGAATGATGACGCAGCACTTCCTCTTGAAGAAGGTGCAAAAGTGAATGTATTTGGTTGGTCATCAACAAACCCAATCTACGGTGGTACAGGTTCAGGTGCTCTTTCAGACGCTTATCCTACAGTAGATTTCCTTACAGGTCTTACTGACAGCGGAATCGAGTACAACCAGGATCTTGTAGATTTCTACACAAGCTGGAGAACAGAGAGACCTACAGTAGGAATGATGGGACAGGATTGGACAATTCCTGAGCCAACAGTTGACGAGTATGGCACATTGATCGAAGATGCAACAGCATACTCTGACACAGCAATTTTCTTCATCGCACGTTCCGGTGGAGAGGGTGCAGACCTTCCTACAAGCTATGATGGAGAAGAGACATTCTCAGCAGAGGGAATGTTCGGAGCATCAGGTGTTCGTTACTCAGATCAGGCAGATGATCTTGACGCATCAAAGTCTTACCTTGAGCTTTCAAACAGAGAGCAGGCACTTCTTGATGAAGTAACAGCAAACTTTGACAAAGTAATCGTAGTTGTAAACTCAGCAAACGCTATGGAACTTGGTTTCGTAAACGATTACTCACAGATCAAGTCAGTTCTTTACTGCCCTGGAACAGGTCAGACAGGATTTGACGGACTTGGCGAGATTCTTGCCGGAACAGTTAACCCTTCAGGAAAGACAGCAGATACATTCGTAGCTGACCTTCTTTCAACACCTACAGCCAACAACTTCGGAGACTTTGATTACACTAACATGGAAGAGTTCGGTGTTGAGAACATGTTCGCAGAAGGCGGAATGGCTTACCCAACATTCGTAAACTATGTTGAAGGAATCTACGTCGGA
Source organism: Lachnospiraceae bacterium (assembly GCA_024692885.1). Taxonomy (GTDB): domain Bacteria; phylum Bacillota; class Clostridia; order Lachnospirales; family Lachnospiraceae; genus JAILHT01. The sequence goes on from JAILLZ010000169.1 coordinate 11,628, forward strand.
TACAAGTTCTATGAGACAGCTTACGCTGAGGCACAGGCTGGAAACATGGAATTCGACTATGATTCAGCAGTAGTTTATCCATTCGGATACGGACTTTCATACACAACATTTACTCAGGAGATGGGTCCTGTTTCAAACGACGGAACAACAATCTCATTTGATGTAACTGTTACAAACACCGGTGATGTAGCCGGAAAAGATGTAGTAGAAGTTTACTACAACCCACCTTACACAAACGGCGGAATTGAGAAGTCTGCAGCAAACCTCATCGAGTATGCTAAGACATCTACTCTTGAGCCGGGAGCATCTGAGACACTTACTATCTCATTTGCAGTAGAAGATATGGCTTCTTACGATACATACGGCGAGGGCTGCTATGTACTTGAAGCAGGTGATTATGAGATTTCTATCAACTCAGATTCACACAGCAAGATTGCTACAGATGTTGTCACTGTAGATTCAACAATCGTTTACAACGAGGACAACAAGCGTGCATCTGATGAAGTTGCAGCTACAAACCAGTTCTCATTCGCTGAGGGCGAGAACATTACATACCTTTCAAGAGCAGAGGGATTTGCTAACTATGCAGAAGCAACAGCAGCTCCTACAAGCTACGAGATGGGTGATGAGCTTAAAGCTACTTATGTAAACAACACAAACTACAACGAGGCAGATTACAACAACGATTCTGATGAGATGCCTGTAACAGGAGCAGACAATGGTCTTGTTCTCGCAGATCTCCGCGGTGTAGATTACGATGACGCTAAATGGGATGAGCTTCTTGACGAGCTTTCAGTTGAAGACATGAACACTCTTATCTCACTTGGTGGATACGAGACTTCAGCAGTTGATTCTATCGGAAAAGTAATGACATACGACTGTGACGGTCCTGCTTCAATCAACAACAACTTTACAGGACAGGGTTCTATCGGATTCCCTGCAGCAGTAATGATCGCTTGTACATGGAACAAAGATATGGCACATGATTTCGGTGCATCTATCGGACGTATGGCAAACGATATGGACGTATCAGGATGGTATGCTCCAGCTACAAACACACACAGATCTGCATTCGCAGGACGTAACTTCGAGTACTACTCAGAGGACGGAGTTCTTGCAGGATGGATGTGTGCAAACGCAGTAAACGGTGCAAAAGAGTGGGGCGTATACTCATACGTTAAGCACTTCGCAACAAATGACCAGGAAACCAACCGTACCGGCCTTCTCTGCACATGGCTCAACGAGCAGTCATTGCGTGAAATCTATCTCAAGTCATTTGAGATAACATTTAAGAATTCTGATCCGGGAGCAACAATGGTTGCATTCAACAACATCGGAACAGTACCTGCAGAGGCTTGTTCAGAGCTTCTCAACACAGTACTTCGTGGCGAGTGGGGATTCCGTGGATTCGCTGAGACAGATTACTTCGGTGGATACGGATACCAGGATGCTGACAGAATGATCAGAAATGGTTGTGATCTCATGCTTTCAACATACGCAACAGATCTTTCAACTGTAACTGATACAACATCAGCTACATCACTTAACGCCATGAGAACAGCATCAAAGAACATTCTTTACACTGTAGTAAACAGCCGTGCATACGACACAACAGTAAGTGCAGGAACACCTACATGGGTTAAGATTGTATATGTAATAGATGCACTTCTTATCGCACTCATCGCTTTCCTTGAGTACTTGGCAATCAAGTCTTATCGCAAAGCAAAGAAGGAGAACGAGCCTTCAGTTGAGGCGTAAATAACTGCTCATTTGAGCAATGTAATAAACCCCCCTATATTTTAAAATAAACAGACCTCCCTATCGTGTTGTCCGATAGGGAGGTTTTTTCGTGATGTGGAATCCTTTTTCCTTGTTTATAGGCGCCAATAAATAGAATTACGTGAAAATCACGAGAAAGTATCAAAACTTCCGTAATTGAAAATATTGAAAAATTTTTTTACGTGAAGCGGCTTCAATGCCTGTCATATACCCGTAAAAATCGATTGAAAAATAGTTCGAATTACGGGAGGTTCTTTAAAGCTCTTATTTGTCCACGTAAATCGAGCTGAAAAATGATGAAAAACTACGTGAGAAATGTTGCTGATTACCAAAGCGACACGTAATTTGTTAAAGTCCAATACCTTGGCTAGTTATAATTGTCAGAAAACTATAGAGAAATTAAACAACTAACGCAATTTACAATTGTTAATCGACAATTGTCGATGATATAATAAAAAAGACTTCCGAAGAAGTCTTTTATTTACAAGATTAATTGCCGCACAATGCGGGCTATCAGGTTCGGATAAATCCTTACTTGCACTCACCTTGTAAGTAAATAATGATCTCAGACCGTGAAAGAACAACAATTATTAATTAGATAGTTCAGGAGGTGGTAGCACGAAACACGTTTTAAAAATGTTGTCAACGAACAACCAGAAAACATTGGACTCAAAGTATATAGAAAACGATATAATCGCCCCAAGAGAACCATTTGCTCATAAATCACTTGAAGAGAGGCTTGCGGAGTATAATGGAGAAATTACGGTTTGCGATTTTGATTGGGGAAAATCTGTAGGGAGAGAGATGTATTAAATGAATTAAACGTGGTAGAAGGGATATCTGTAAACGGCATTTGTACTGGGCTATTTTTATCAGCTCTCAGAGTACGTTAGCTAAGTTTTATGCTATATATGAAGTTGGAGATAGTGTTCCTGATACTAGGGATAAGGCTCCAAAAGGGCTACCGGATAGCAAGAAAGTATTTACTGGCTTCGAGGATCTGATTCTTGACTATGATTTACTGAAGGAAATCGTAGAAGACAGTGTGACATATGAAGCATTTCAATTCTCTATTTTGCAGATATTACCAAAAACGTTAACAGATGATGAGGTTGTTCATATCGAGACACGATGGAAAGACAAACTCATGAGTAAACAATTTGGAATGAATGATAATTAAGAATATTAAAGGGGAAAGATTTTTCTTTCCCCTAAATTATTGTTACATATCTCTATTATATATTTTCATCACATGTTTCTTATTTCCGCCGATTACAATAATTGCAGCGAAAACAACAGCCATCTCAAATACCAAAAGAACCAATCGCTCGTTAAAGTAGACTGTAAGAACACCGGCAAGAAGTTCCGCAATCAGTGTTCCTGTGGTGCTAATCACCTGGAAAGCTCCGTTAAATCGTCCTTTCTTTTCATCCGGAACGTAGCTTTGGGTGGAAGATACTCTTATTGTGTAGCTCGTGATTCCGCCAAGCCCTATCAAAAGAGATAAAGCCATAGCGAAAGGTATCGGACAATACAAAAGAATTCCACCTATGAATTCAATCATGATATATACGCCTAAAGCGATGTAATACTTGTATTTCACAGGAAGCTTTTTCCTGTAGTGGAAGAGCCCTCCGATGCCTCGACCAACAAAGGACATTCCAAATATGAACTGGTAAATGTACTCACCGTTTGCGTAGTTGCTCTTGTAATACGGAAGGCATATAACACTTGCTGCGCCTCCTGCAATGTTGCTGAAGAAAAAGTAAAGGGCAATAGCTAAAAGACCTTTTTCCGATATAAGATAACCGAAACCCTCTTTTATATCATCAAACATTCTGCCGATGTGTCCCTTTTCATCTCCCGAAGCGGCCTGTTTCTGCTTATCGATGTATTTCTCTTCCGCCTGAATTCTGGTTTCCAAAGTAGCTGCGATAAAAAAGCAAACTGCATTCGCCATCATAAGAGGTCCCATTCCGAACATGTTGTAAAAAAATGTTGCGACAGGAATCATAAACATGGCAAGCGTCTCAAGTACGCTGGCTATGGAGTAAGCCTTTGAATAGTTTCCCTCAGTGATGAGCATGGGATAAAAGCTGTCGTATGCCACCATGTATATACTGTTTACCGAGCCAACTATAAAACTGAAGAAGGCAAATACCGGAAAGCTGAACCAACCTCGCATGAGAAGCAAAGACATGCTAAGGTATAGCGCTGTTGCCATGAAGTCCAGGGTGTATATCATTTTCTTTCTGGAAAAACGATCGAGAAGTGCACCGGAAAAAATCGGGACAACAAGCTGCGGCCCTGTAAAAGCTATGAGATAAATAGCGTAGAGCATGGTGGAACCGGTGAAGTCCAATATCATGAGACTCATGGCAAAACCGGCCATGCTGTTTCCGAGCATGGAAACAACACTTCCCATTGTGATTATGGTGAAATCCCTTGTCCATAAGGGATTGTTTGTACTGTTTTTGTTTTCTGTATTCATAATGTCCTCCTGTGCAAGCCAAAACAAACAATGCGCGCATTCCTGCGTAATTATAAGGGAAGAAATAAATACTCGCAACAATTGTGACATAATCAATTATTTCATGTGGAAAAAAACAACGAGATAGAATAAAATGTATTGTGCAAAATACAATTAAACATAATAAAGAAAACATGAATCATAAAGAATACATGAAACACATAACATGGATTACAAAGATAACAATAATTAGGAAAAGGAAGAACAAACATGACAGATTACAAATTGTTAACAGAACAGATAAAGGCTCTCGCCGCAGACGAGCCTGCGTATATTCCGGTATTGGCAAACGCATCCGCTTTGCTTTATGACAGTATGGAAAATCTTAATTGGGCGGGATTTTATCTTATGGATAACGGTTCGCTTTTGCTTGGACCGTTTCAGGGAAAAGTAGCATGCATAAGAATCGCAATGGGAAAAGGTGTGTGCGGAACCGCGGCATCAGAAGATAAAACACTTGTGGTTCCAAATGTACATGAATTCCCGGGACACATCGCCTGCGACTGTGCATCGAATTCTGAGATAGTCGTTCCAATCCACAGCAACGGAAAAATCGTGGGTGTGCTTGATATCGACAGCCCGAAATTCGACAGGTTCAGCGAGGAAGACAAACTTGGCCTTGAGGAATTTGTGAGAGCGCTTGAAGAAGCGACACGCTTTTAAATTAGCAGCCACAAGCATGTTTTATCTTATATAAATGGTTTTATAATTCAAAAACTATGAATTCAATTTGTTTTGTAAAACAGGTTTCACCACTGCAACGAAAAGCCCGATTGCAATAAAGAATGAAATCACGTCAGAACCAAGCTGAGCGGAGATGACTCCGTTGTAACCGAATAATGATGAGAATAACGCGATAACGATAGCGTAAACCACTCCCTGTCTGCATATGGAAAGTATGAGGGCAGGGAGTCCTTTTCCCATGGACTGGAAAGTGCAAATGGTGACGAGACCAAATCCCATGAGAACCATGCAAGGCATCTGAAGTCTGAGCATGATTACACCCATGTCAATAAGTGTTGAATCCGAAAGGAAAAGATGTAAGAGCGGATTTGCCAAAAGCGCAACCACGACAGCCATCACAAAGCCAACACCACATACAATCTTGTATGCAAAGGCAAGAACTTTCTTAAGTCTTTCAGTATTCTTAGCACCGTAACAGTAGCCGGTAAGTGGCTGCCCGCCAAAGGCGAGTCCCACAATTACGAGCATTACGATGTTTACAATCTTTAAAACAATTCCCATAACAGCGATAGCATCACTTCCGTAAACAGAGAGACTTCTGTTTGTAAGGGTCATACCGAGGGTCTGAGTGAAGTTCGTTACAGACGCAGGAAGACCAACGGCAAATATCATTCCAAGCTCGGCAGAACTAATCTTAAGGTCGCGAATTGAAACGGAGAGTGTGTCGCATTTTGTAGCGATGTACCAAACTGAAAATGAAGTTGAACAAATATATCCGATAATGGTTGCAATTGCGGCACCCTTTGCACCCATTCCCAAACCGAAAATGAAAATAGGATCAAGAACCATATTGATAACAGCACCCATTATTGAGGCTATCATCGAAGCATTTGGATGGCCCACTGCACGTAAAATATTTGTCGGAATCAAAGAAAAAATGATAAAAGTACAACCCAATACGATGTATCTGTAATACTGCATAGCATAGGAGAGTGTGCTCTCATCAGCTCCCAGGAAAAGGAGAATCGGAGTCTCGCCTGCAAGCAATACAGCTGTTACGATAATTCCGAAAACTATGGAAGCGTAAACACAAAAAGCACTGATTCTTTTTACATCGTTTCCTTTTCCGGCTCCGAGCATTCTTGATATCACGGAGCTTCCACCGAGTCCGAACATATCACCGAAAGCAAGGAACAGAGTGAAAAGTGGAGTACAGATCGATACACCCGCAACCAAAGCAGTGTTTCTTGTAAGTGCGATGAAATAAGTGTCTACCATGTTGTAGACAAGCTGAACAACCATGCTCAAAACTACGGGAATGGCGAGTTTCAGGTAGGCTGTATGAATGGGGGCTTTTTCAAACAAATCGTTTTTCATTGTGAATCTCCTTAAAAAATCAATCTTCTTTTTCTAATATAAAATCAAATTTATTTATGTAAAAATAAAACATCCATAATCTGGGATTATGGATGTCCTTACCGTGGCAAAGCATTGCTTGCCCTACTGTCAATATTCAAACCGAGTGAGATTATAACATGCAAATCAACGAAATGCAAACCTCAGTCGACTGTGCTGTTTAAGTCAATAAGATGCGCTGAGAGAAAGACTCTTCTCAGTAAAACAAACAGTACAATGTTTGCTGCATATTCCACCAAGAGTCCCGGGAACTGGGCGAGCCCTGTTACAAAGTTTCCGTAAAGAATCATTCCCGTGAAGGTGTATCCGAACAAGGGAATCAAAGTGCTTACTGATGCTGCGGCAACGTGAACCTTTAACGATTTCTTATGTTCACCGGATTCCTTGAGCTTCCATGTCATGGCGTAAAAAACTACGGGCATGAGAGCTTTTATGATCAATGTCGGTACAGTGTATATCGGAAACGAAGTCAGATCCGCAAGTGCTGAACCGATGGCTCCGGCCGCCACACCGTAAGGTGAAGGCATGAGAATACATGCGAGAAGAATAATACTGTTTCCTACGTTGAAATACCCAAGCGGGATAGGAACCTGAAGAAATCTTGTCACAAGGAAAACTAAAGCTGTAAATAATGATGCAAGCGTGAGTTGTCTGGTTTTCATAATATTCTCCCTCCGAACCTATGTATAAAATAACTCATGATAAAACTGTTTACTATTACTTCATAAACAGCAATCATCAATTAATTTCACTGAATATACTACTCATGCTATGGGTTGTCAAAGTGTTTTTATTAAACTGTTCCTATAAGAAAAAAGTAATTCAGGATACA
>JAILLZ010000191.1 GCA_024692885.1 Lachnospiraceae bacterium
ATGCTCACGTAGTATTGTTATCAACCAGTGGAAACAACAGTATCCATTTAAATGATGGAGTTGAAAACGCTTTGGTTGAGAGTAAAGGTAGAGGATATAACCTTAGAAAAATAGAGGTTTCAACAAGCGCAGATATAGATATTATCGGTGAGAATAAGAGTCCGTTTAGTGTAAATAACTCCGCCGATGGAACAACGATCACTACTGAAATAGATATAAATGTTCACACTTCAGAACCAATGACATTAGACGTATTACCGGGAGCTGAAAATACTACGGTCAGTCGTCCTTCCGGAAATACAGATGTCAATATTAACGGAGTCGGCGTAATCGAGGTCACCAACACAAGTACTAATACAGTTGAGGATATTCCGGCATCTTATGTAGCAGGCTTGATTGGAGCTAAAGGAGCTATCAGTGGAAGAGTTACTGAACTCCAGGATGATGGCAGTACAAAACCTGTTAATAATGTAAAAGTTGAAGTGTATACTGCGGAGTCTCTTGGATTAGGATCTTCGGTGGCATCGACAAGAACCAATGCAAACGGTGACTTTAACATGACAGGTATTCCATACGGAAACTATATAGTTATCGCATCTAAGGGAAATATGACTGAGAATTGCTATACAACATTATCAGAACCATCTATAAATGTTGGGGAACTGGTGTTGATTGACCATACCAAGGGAAAAGGTAATCTGTCAGGTGTTCTTAAAGATGCCAGAACAGGTCGTGCACTTACCAATGCAAAAGGTATCAAATTAAAGATAAGAACCGGTCAAAACAATAAATTTGGTAATAATGCAACTGTTGTCGAGGTCGATGAAAACGGAAGATACCAGATAAACAATCTGCATTACGGCGTTTATACAATTCAGGTTGAAGATCTTCGTGAAGGTCAGGATGAACTTGGTGTACGTACCGAAGTTGTTGTACGTATCGTAAAGCATACTACCGTACAGGATATAACAGTGAATATGCAGTCTGAATCCGAGGAAGAAATCAGCGGAGGAGTTGGTGAACTCAGATTTGTAATGGAGTGGGGCGACGAGGAAAGCGGAGCTTCAAGCGATATTGATTCTCATTTGATCGGACCAAGAGCAGAAAGCGATGAGTATTTCCATATTTACTATGCTTATGGATACGATAACGGTCACAGCGACAACAGAGCCGAATATTGGGCTGATGGTGAGATTCAGGTGGCTCTTGATGTAGATGATGTTGAGTTTGTCGGACCTGAGACAACTACGGTATACAGAGAAACAATGGGAGTTTATCATTACTATCTGTACAACTATAGTGCTGATCAGTCTATAATAAAATCAAATCCTGTTGTATCCGTATACAGAGGAGATAAAAAAATAAAGTCATATACTGTTCCTTCAATCGGTACGGGAGATGAGATGATCTGGGATGTTTGTACTTATGATACAAGAACAAATACTATAACCAGCATAAATAAGGTAGTCGATTCAAGTGACTTGACTTTAGATGGCAACACTGTAGGCAATTGGGAATAACTGATAATAATATACTTATTACATTAAAAGAAAGAGCGTGGTTAAACCGCGCTCTTTCTTTATCTATACTTTTTTCTTTATCGGTTGAAACTGCATTTAAAGTTCCCTATAATGTTTTAAGTAGTCTTTTATTATTTAAAGGGCGGGAAGGAATGAAAAATGAAAAGGTTTAAATTTTTACATAAAAGTATTAAGGGAATGGTTACATTGGCTCTGCTTACAGCGATGGTGGTTGCATCATCTGCAACAGTATGGGCCGAGGGACTTTTGTCAATCGCAGTTTCAAAATCATCTATGAATGTGGGAGATATTGTGGTTATTACGGTATATTCGGATGATGCAAATGGTCAGGCAACAAACTCCACCATGAAGGTGACCTACGATTCATCAATGTTGGAGTATGTGAGTTCAAGTGCTTCAAGCGCATCGGGCGGAGGCGGAGCAGTTACAGCCACCGGATCTGAGATTGAATATACTTTCAAAGCAGTGGGAAGCGGAACAGCAGCTATCCAGGCTACAGCGGAAGCCATGACCGCAGCAGGTGTAAAAATTCAGGTTGCAGGTTCATCTACAAGCACCGCAACCACTAATGACACTACAACCACTACTGATACTTCAACTACCGGTACAACATCCGAGTCAACATCTACTGACACAACAGCAAACGATACAACAACCGATGCTACAACCGGTACAACAGAAAATACAGGTGACACCGATACAGCAACTACAACACAGACTTCTTCAAACACAGGAAGCGGTCTTGCACTTGCTGATGACGTAAACGCCGGTGTTACCGAGACCACCGGAATTCAGATCTCATTAAACGACACTATTTATGAGGTTTCAGATGCTTTTTCCGAGTCGGATATTCCAGAGGGATTTACCGCAGTTGAGATATTATACGGAGACGGAAGTGTCAGCGGAATAAACAACGCCACAGGTTCAATCTCCATGTTTTATCTTGTAAACACTACAAATAATGCTGATCAGGGATTCTATGTTTACGATTCCACATCAGACAGCTTTTATCCTTTTGTAAGGGTATATGCCGGAAATACTAAGGTTCAGATTATCAAGGCAGATTCTACCGCAAATACAAGCGGTTACACTGAGGGTGTTTCCGAAGTTTCAGGAAAGGCAGTATATTCATATTCCGGAGAGGACAGCACATTCAGCTATTTCTATTGTGCCGATGTTTCCGGAAATACAAGCTGGTATCAGTTTGATGCCGAGCAGCAGACTATTCAGAGAGCAGGCGTAAGCACAAGTAGGGAAACTTCGTCTGTAGTGGATTATGACACATACAATGCTCTCAAGGAAAAATACAACACGCTGAGCGAACAGTAGGCGACACA
>JAILLZ010000175.1 GCA_024692885.1 Lachnospiraceae bacterium
GAACTACACCCGCGTTTATTAAGTTTTGTATCACTGTATCTCCGTGACACAAACGATATATTACTTAATAACCGACAAATTGTCAATACCTTTTTTTACATCTCCCAAACTTTTCTGTTTGTGCTGGAGATTGCGATAGCCCCTGCATCCAATGCTGCTACCACATCTTCCTTCTCGGAAATGAGTCCTCCGGCTATTACAGGTATCTTAAGTTTTTTTGACATGCCGGTAATTATCTTTGGCATAAGTCCGGGCATGATTTCAACACAATCCACATAATCTCTCAGGCGCGATGGCTGAATCGACAACCCTTTTGAATCTATGGCAAAGATTCTGTAGATCGTATCAAACGACATAGCCTTGGCACCTTTCAGCACTTCACTCTTTGTGGATATAATTCCATCCGCATCGGTATACTTTTTTATAAAAGGAAGTGCGTCCACATGATTTGTAAGCCCCTGAATCAGATCAAGATGTACAAATACAATCTTTCCACATTCCTTCAAACCGGAAACCTTTTCCGGCAAGTCCTCCACGCTTCCGAAAAGGAGGAAAATCACAGAAGCCTCCGTGCTTTTTGAAGCTTCGTACTCCTCTTCATTTTTCACCGCAACGATTATCGGGTTTTCCACCAGAGCATCGTATAGTTTTTGTCGCATATTATTCTCCCGCTTTAAGCTTGGCGTTTGCTTTCTCGAGGAACCTCTCCGCTTTTATGATAAATCTCTCGTGAGTTCCCTCACCTACTTTTCCGGCTTCGTCAAACACTTCAACTTCAAATAAAAGTCTTCGTCCATCGACCTCAACAAGTTTTGAATCGCACCAAACCTTCATTCCTACAGGTGTAGCCGCAAGATGCTTTACATTAAGCATGGTTCCGACTGTGCTTTCGTCTTCAGATATGTCTTTTTCGATGCTCTTCCAACATGTTGCTTCGATAAGAGATATCATACATGGTGTGGCATAGACAGGGAGTGTTCCGCTGACCATTGCTGCCGCTGTTATATCATCTGTTACTGTTATCTCCTGATGTCCCTTTGTTCCTACTTCAAGCACTTCTCTACCTCCAAACTATATTTTTCCCAATCTGAACTGTTCCATCAACTCGCTGGTCAGACTAAGGTCGTCATTTCTTGGTTCCATTGCACTTCTATCGACCCATTCTGCGGATGACAATTCTTCATCATCCATTTTAATGGTGTCGTCACCGTCAACATCACAATAAAAGCCAAGCAAAAGATCGCTCTCATATCCCCATGGCTGGCTCTTGTAATAGGTGATGTTTTTAACCTTGAGCCCTGCTTCTTCCATAACCTCTCGTCTGACAGTCTCCTCTGCACTCTCACCAATCTCGTTAAAACCTGCGATGAGTGCATAGTTTTTGTACTGGCGTCCCGCGTATTTTGTAAGAAGGATTTTCTCTCCGTTTCTAACGGCTACTATAACAGCCGGATTTATCTTTGGAAAAACAGTGTTTCCACAAACTTCGCATTCCAGAGCCCTCATATTTTCCATATGGATAAGCCTATGTCCACAGGCGCCGCAAAATCTGTTTGCGTTATACCAGACGCTAAGATGGTAAGCCGTCACCAGGGCAAATACCTTTTCTTTCGGCTTCATACCCCTTGTGGCAAACATGGTATTAAAAGAATACCCCTTTTCTTCCAAAGCATTCTGAACAGACTCGGTGATTTCACCAAGATAAAATGCCTTTGTTCCTATCGAGAAGATGTAACGATTTTCTGTCACAGAGGCTTTCATTTCAGTATTATCTCCTCTGCATTTCCTGTCCGCTGTTTTCTCATTTCCTTCTCGATTTTTCTTGTAAACTATTTCTACGGCCTCATCATAGTCTGCTCTGTTTAAAAACTCGACATTTCCGTTTTCGTTTTTGAAAAACACTTCTCGGTTTTTAAAACAGATGATTACATCGTCCGGTTTTTCTTTTTTCGGCGCATATGTATTATCAAATACTTCATCGATATCCTGAATCATATCTCTACCATCATTTCATTTTTGGATAAACACTGTTTTCAAATACAATCAAGTTTTATCCTAAAACGTGTTCGCTTAATTGAATCCTACAATCTTCTGAGAAATCTTATATACAGTAAGTGAGAAACGTCTTGCTCCTCTTCCCGGCATGTTCAAAGCTCCGCCCATGATTCCTCTTCTGAGTCTGTGGAAAAGTCTTATATCAGTATCCTTAATGTACTTCCAGAGTTCTCTCTTCTTTGCGATGTTTTCAGGAGTGTTGGATTTTACGCAAAGAATTGTTGAAATAACCGTGATTATCTCAAGGTAGTTGAACATGTACTTTCTGAGTTTTGCGTTAGGAAGAGACCAGAGATCGTAACTGTCGATCATAATCTTGTTAACCTTTATCTGCTGGTCGATTCTTCCGATCATGACCTGCTCATTTACAGACTGATCGTCTCTTCCGATGAAATATCTGTAGAAGTCCACATCCATGTAGTACATCTTTTTAACATGAGGAAGCGGATAATATACAAAAATATTGTCCACATAAAAAGTGTGCTTTGGAAGTTCAAGTCCGCAATCCTTCAAGAGTTTTGTTCGGTAGATAACCGAATGCATGAGGATGTACTTTCCTTTTCTGATATGTCTTACGTCATCCCATCCGAAAACTGTATCCTTCGGAAGCATGGAATGATATTTCATTACTTTTTTATGATGAGCACCCTGTTTTTCATAAACAAAGTTGCTAATCATCATGTCGATTCCTTCACCGTTTTCCACAAGGTCGGAAAGCTTGTTTAAGATAGCCTTGTAAGCTTCCTCATCTACCCAGTCGTCGCTGTCAACAACTTTGAAATAGAGTCCAGTGGCATTTCTCAAACCTGCGTTTACAGCCTCTCCATGTCCACCGTTTTCCTGGTGAACCGCTTTTACGATACCCGGATATTTCTTTTCGTAAGCATCGGCAATTTCTTTTGTTGCATCCTTTGATCCGTCATTTACAACTATTATTTCCACGTCATCTCCACCTACAAGGAGGCTTTTGATGCAGTTTTCCATATAGTCTTCCGAATTGTAGCAAGGTATTGCAATAGATAATAATTTCATGTTTTCTCCTTTTAGCTCCCCATTAATTAAGCTCTTCCGCCATAGTTAATGCCTTATCCGTTATGGCATCGATATTGTAATATTTATACTCCGCAAGTCTTCCGAGAAGGTGCATGTTCTTGAACTTTTTAGCTTCCTCCTCGTATTTTCTGTAGAGATTCATATTTTCATCATTGATTATTGCGTAGTATGGGATTTCTCCGTTTTCTCCGGTATATGCCTTTGAATACTCCCTAACTATTGTTGTTCCCTTTGCATCCATCTGGTTTGTGAGATACTTGAACTCGGTGATTCTTGTAAAATCTTCATCCACGGTGTAGTTTACAACGCTTCTGCCCTGGAAACTTTCTGTATCCAAATGTTCAAATTCAAAGTCCAAAGTTCTGTATGGAAGTCTTCCGTATTTGAGGTCAAAGAACTCATCCAAAGGTCCGGTATAAACAACCTCGCCCAAGACCTCTTCTCCATTGTCAAAAATCTTTCCATCCTTAAACTCAAGAACGTCTTTTATATCTTTTCCAAGTACAACATCTATGTTTTCATGCTCAAGCATCTTTTCAAACATAGGTGTGTAGCCCTTAAGCGGCATTCCCTGATACTTGTCTCCAAAATATCTGTTGTCCCTTGAAATAACTACAGGAACTCTTCCGGTAACCTCTGGATTGATCTCCTCCGGTTTCTGTCCCCACTGCTTCATGGTGTAGTAAAGGAAGACATTCTTGTAAACAAAATCTGCGATTTCCGCAAGATCATCATCTTCCTGCTCTCTGAGTTTTAAAATAGGAACTCTTGCTCCCTCGCCAAAAGTATCAACCAGTTTCTTTTCGAGTCTGTCGGCTTTTTCTTTATCATAAACCATGTGGAGTGTGTTTAGGTTGAAAGGAACAGGAATAAGTTTTCCGTCTACCTTTGCCACAACCTCGTGTCCAAACATGTACCACTCTGTAAACTGGCTCAAAAATTCATATACTCTCTCTATACTTGTATGAAAAATGTGCGGTCCGTATTTATGGATAAGCACACCGTAATCGTCATTTTCATCATAGCAGTTTCCGCCGATGTGACTTCTCTTTTCCACCACAAGGACTTTCTTTCCTGCCTCAGCCATTTTTCTTGCAACTGTGGCTCCGGCTATTCCGGATCCGGCTACATAAATATCGTACATTTATTTTTCTCCATTCTCGTTTCCTATATCAACAAACCTATTATACACATTTTAAAACTAATGTGAACCGATGTGTTATTCATAATTCGTTCATAATTTATTTTCAAACCGATAATATTATTACCACATGTATTTCACATGTGGCTCCTATACTACAACTATGAAAGAGTAAATAACAGAAATGATTTTATATTCATCTTTTTCATACCTTGCTTCATAGCAAGGTTCCTCCCAATAATTAAGTGATTACACTTTATAACATATATCTTTTTCTTTTTCATATTAGGCCGATGCACAGAGTGCATCGGCTCCCTCTTTATTTAGGCATATTAAAAGGCGGTATCTAAACCGCCTTTTTTTCTTACTTTGCCTCTTTTATTTTTACCTTCTTAGATAATCCCTTTGCTCTGAAAAGCTTGGTGTAAGCTTTCTTTTTGCCCTTCGGAACCTTTATTACTGTATTTTTGCTGATTCCTGAAAATGCCCTGTCATCTAAGTTTGCCTTCTTTAAATATTTGGTCTTAAACTCTATGGTCTTTGCCTTTGTATTCTTGAAAGCATAAGCGCCAATCTTAAACACATTCTTTGGAATAACCAGCTTTTTAAGTCCGCTGCATCCGTAAAATGCTTTATCACCTATTGCCAAAAGATTGTCGTGAAGCTTTATATTAGTTATCTTCTTTTTGTTCTTAAATGCATTAGCTGCCAAAAACTGCACTTTGTAGGTAGTACCTTTATATTCTAATGTGCCCGGTACCGTTACAGTCTTAGCTTTTTTATCTGTTGTAGCTAAATATGCTGCTTCTTCTTTGCCCTTTTCCACCCATGTAATCTCATATTTAGCTTTTGATGTTCTGTCTATTACCTTTGTTCCCTTTGCTACAGAGGTTTCATCCTCGTTTGTTTTTACATTGTTGTTTGAAGCATCCGTATTATTTGAAACGTCGGTCTTATTTGAATCATCAGTCTTCTTTGCTTCTACTTTCACCTGAATCGGCAACGTTACTGCCGGTATATCTTGATCGTTTGGAGTAAATACCGCGGTATATACCCTGTTTCCTGCATTTCCAACATTAGTAGAAGCATTTGTCCAGCTCCAAGTACCATATGACACTGTAGGAAGACTGATATCACCTACTGTTTTTCCCTCTTCTACCTCAAGTTCTGAAGGATATTTGTAAATCAAAACATTTAAAGGATCTGAGTTTACTGTTTTTGTGTATGTCTCTCCGTTAGCAGTTTCTGTATTAGTTACTTTGCAGAGATAATAATGCTCTCCCTCAGTAAGATTTGACGGAACTGTGTAGTCATTATTTGTTGCCCCTGCTATATCTGTGGTTTGTGTACCCTCTTTGTTTGTTTCGCACCACTGATATGAGAGTGTTCCGTCCCCATCCTTTGTTGCAGTTACCAATAATGACGCGGTGCCTGTATATCCCATAGACAATGCTCTGCTTCCGCTTGAATTTATTTCCGGTTTTGCTGCAACACGATTAAAGTATAATTTAAACTTTCTGTCAGATTTATTTGGAACATATTTCAGCTCGTAGCTTCCTCTGTCCAGACAATATACATCGATGTTGGACTGCGGAAATGTACTCCTGCTGTACTCTTCCTCATCATCAACATATACAATTAACTCTGCTCCGCTTGTATGATGATTATAAACCTGAAAACTGGTTCCTCCGTCATAGAAGAATGTATTCTCCGAATCGGTCTGGGCTTCTCTCACTCCATCTGAAGAAACGAATTTCATCATCTTGTCTATAAGACCCCCCTCCGACGTATGAACATGACTCACATAATCCTCAAATTCATTTGCATCAAACCTGTATTCCGAATCTAAATTTCTATTCTGACGTACATATTCTTTTAAGAAGATATCAGAATATGAACTGTCCCCGTTATACTCATAATTAGACTTTGTCAAATACGAGACATTGTACTCACACCCATCCAATCCGATTACGAATACATAATAATTCGAAGCAACCGAATCCGCTTTCACATCAACCGGAGCCAGGCCTATAATCATAGCAAGTGCAAGAACAAGCGCTGTAAGGCCTTTCAGTCTGCTTTTGATCAAGGCACTGATTCTCCCTTCCCTTTCATAGTTACTTTTCATTTCTTTCCTCCTATTTTTTTATCAGGTTTCCTCCTTCGGGCAATTAAATTCGAAAACCTGAATAATGCATTTTTATATACGAAATATATAAATACCAATATCGATACCAGCTGCGCACGGTATGTAATGAAAAAATGAATATACGAATGGTTAGCCAATACGATAAATCTTAAATATGGCAATAAAGCTACCAGCGCCATCGGCCCAAAGATGTGGCCCTCTATTTTGTCGCGAAGCAGATAGACTAGGGCAAAACCAACCACAAGTATAATGACTGTCGGAACCATCGCTTGTGATGCTCTCATAACTCCGGTTTCAATCGGATAAAGACATGCCAGATTATGCCAGATTGCTCCGCTAAGCTTTCCTACATAATCCGTAGTCGGAGCTATGTTCATGTTTCCAAGTCTTGTTTCTCCGGCAAGTCTGAAAGCGCCTTCTTTCAATGACTCGGAGGTAACATCAGATCCGGCGAACACTGCCAAAAACGCAATCTTTAATGCAAACATGGATGCATATCCCAAGAGCCAACAAAATCCGTTTTTTATGACAAAAACCAGACCTTCCTTTTTTGTTCTAAGCTCATTTGTGCGAGAGTTTTCTGTATTCCCGCATATTGTTTGCTTAGCAAACAGCATAAGCATTGGAAGTGTGAATGTCAGTGTCTCTGTGGTCAAAAAGTCCACAAAGCAAGTTACCACTCCAACCGCAACAAAAAACGGAAGTGTGTCAAATTCTTTCTTTCGCGAATCAAATATCAACAATAAAAGTGTTGCCACCGAAGCTGTGGTAAATGCGGTAGCATATTCCAAAGATGTAAAAAACATCCAAGGTTCTACGAGAATAAAAGCGATTACACTACATACTGCAAAAGGTGTGTTTCCCTTTTTTGCTATTAGCAGTGTTGATATTAGATACGTCACTGTTCCCAAAATGCCGAATAAGATACGAATATATCGTATCGACATTACCATGAGTAACGGACGCAAGATAACAGAGGTCCCATGCCAGTATCTGCCATATTCCTGATTTGGCTCTTCTTCACCTCTCACGGCAAACAAATAGCCCTCTATGGAGCTCTCATTTTCTGCTTGGGCATATTTTGCAAGTATGGTCGATGTAAAAGGATGCGTAGTGTCTACGCAATAGATGATGTTGCACAGCGTGTTGTCGGAATAATTATCCTGAACGCTGTTTATATAGTTTCCTATTAACGTAGGAAACAATCCCTGCTTTGCAAAGTATTCTGCACTCTGTTCTGAATTTTTTTGAATTAGATTTCTAGGTATGCAAGCCGTGATTGTCAAAAGCAAAACGCAGCAAATCATGGTTGCCATACCACTCACAAATACTTTTTTCATAACTCTCCCTCAAACTATTTTATGCTATCATTTTGTATTGAATTTATCAAGTTTTGCATACAATTTAAAATATATGCACATAAAAACTCCTTTACAGATAATCTCAATTGGTATCCGTAAAGGAGTTTTATAATCTTTTGTTTATTTCATTGTTTGAAAATTAGAAGTTCTTGAAGTTCTTCTCTTTTCTTCCCTCAAGGAATGCTCCCATTCCTTCAGCCTTGTCCTCTGTAGAACATGTAATTCCGAAGAGATTTGCTTCCATCTCAACTGCATTCTGGATATCCATATCGTATCCGTTGTTGATAGCAGCCTTTGCGATAGATACAGCGTAGCTTGCGTTGCTTGCAATCTTAGAAGCCATCTTCTTTGCTGTAGGCATAAGCTCTTCTGTAGGAACAACCTTGTTTACAAGACCGATTCTGTATGCTTCGTCAGCTTTGATGTTGCTAGCTGTGAAGATAAGCTCTTTAGCACGTCCCATTCCGATAAGACGAGCAAGTCTCTGTGTTCCACCGAATCCAGGGATGATTCCAAGGCCAACCTCAGGCTGTCCAAAAATAGCATTTTCAGAAGCGATTCTGATATCACAAGCCATAGAGATTTCGCATCCACCACCAAGGGCAAA
>JAILLZ010000219.1 GCA_024692885.1 Lachnospiraceae bacterium
AAGAGGGTACATATCAATTTTTTGTGGGGGTTTTTCCTTTTTTTATAGCTTTTTATTACCTTTACCAGTATTTAAGCCTGTGATATACTGATAATGTTACTAATGTAGGATTCTACGAGTGTTGCGGGCATAAAATTCCTACATAATGGAAGAGGAAATTCCGGTGAATTTTTGTAAGAATAATCGCAGATTTTTATATAAGTATTTAGTGTTGGCTGTAGTGGCATCATGTATGTTTGTTACGGGATGCTCGGACAGCTCGGTTAAAAAGTATATACGCGACGTAGAGACACAGACAACTGAAAAAGCCGATACAGACGCTATCGATGAGGCGGACACAGAGGCAGTGGCAATGGCCGAGGAACTTCACAGGAATCCGAAGGCTGTCAGTGAGAACATCGATGAGTGGATTCCCAAAATCCTTGATCAGTGCGAGAGTGACTTCATAGGTGGTCACCTTATTGATGAGGGATTTTTGTATTGGTATGTCAGCGAGTTTGGCGAGGATGCCCTCACTCCTATAGCGGAGGAAGTGGTAAAGACCGCACAGGATGCCGAGGTATGGTTTACATCCTGCGGAAGTTCCATACATGTGTTGTGGACAAAGTACTGTGAGGACACCGGATTTCAGGCGTATTCATTGGAAAATGTGGAGTACAAGGAGACTGCATCCACAGAGGAAGTGGTTCTCACTTTCACAGGGGATGTGAACCTGGGAGAAAACCTGAACACCGTGAAGTACATGGACTCATGTGAAAACGGCATATTCGACTGCCTTTCGGAAGAACTTGTACAGCTCATGGCGGATTCGGACATTCTCATGATAAACAATGAGTTCCCTTATTCAAACAGAGGTGAGGCTATTCCGGGAAAGGCTTTTACTTTCAGGGCTTACCCGAAACGAGTTACCGTTTTGAATCAGCTGGGAGTGGACATAGTAAATCTTGCAAATAATCACATGTGTGATTACGGAGAGCTTGCTATCATAGATACCATCGATACCCTTGATGCGGCAGACATAGCCCATGTGGGTGCCGGTAAAAACCTCGAAGAGGCTTCAAAGCCGTACTACTACATTTGCAACGGAAGAAAGATTTCCATAGTTTCGGCTACGCAGATTGAAAGAACTTACAATTACACCAAGGAGGCCACCGAGACCACACCGGGAGTATTAAAAACCCTTGATCCTACAAAGTTTGTAAAAGTGATCAAGGAAGCGAAATCAAACAGTGATTACTGCATAGTTATGGTTCACTGGGGAACAGAGGGCGTGTACAATTACGAGATAGATCAGGTGTCTCTGGCAAACGCTTTTGAGAAAGCGGGAGCGGATGTCATCATCGGAGGGCACACCCACTGTCTTCAGGGAGTGTCATACGTGAATGATGTTCCGATTATTTACAGTCTCGGAAACTTCTGGTTTTCAAGTACCGGCAGCGACGGTGTAAACAGAAAAGACACCGGAGTATCCCAGGTGAAGATAAAGGACGACGGTTCCGTGGAATTTGTTTTCCTTCCATGCGTGCAGCAGGATTGCAAGACCCGACTTTGCACGGATGAGGCTGAAAAGCAGGAGATCATCGACTGGATGAACTCTCATTCCGGAAGCGCACACATCGATTCCGATGGAATCGTGTACAAGGACTAGCACACAAATGAATAATTTGCATGGTATGTGTTAATTACATTTTGATGATAAAAACGGAAAAAGAAATTGTTAAAAATTTATCCATGATATATAATGGCTGTGTCAAAATTATACATTCGAAAGAAGTATTGTGATGACATGTTGTAAATTCAATTACGGAAAGGGAAATACAATGAGTAAAAAACCTGTAGTATTAATGATACTTGATGGATACGGATTAAATGAAAACCCGGAGGGAAACGCTATAGCAATGGCACAGACTCCGGTAATGGATAAGCTTATGGCTGAATATCCATTTGTTAAGGGAAATGCCTCAGGACTTGCAGTAGGTCTTCCTGACGGACAGATGGGAAACTCAGAGGTAGGACACATGAATATGGGTGCTGGACGCATCATATATCAGGACCTCACAAGAATTACAAAGTCAATCGAAGATGGTGATTTCTTCGAGAATGCTGCTTTAAAGACAGCTATGGAAAACTGCAAGAAAAACAACAGCGACCTTCATCTCTGGGGACTTGTTTCAGACGGTGGAGTTCACAGCCACATCAGCCACCTCTACGGAGTTGTAGAGATGGCAAAGAAGATGGGGGTAGAGAAAGTATTTGTACACGCTTTCCTTGACGGAAGAGACACACCACCTGCATCAGGAAAAGATTACCTCATTGAGCTTCAGAACAAGATGAACGAGATTGGTGTTGGTAAGATTGCATCAATCAGCGGAAGATACTACGCTATGGACAGAGATAACAACTGGGATAGAGTAGAGAAGGCTTACAACTCACTTGTAAAGGGTGAAGGCGTACAGGCTACAGATGTTGTTAAGGCTATGGAAGAGTCTTATGCAAACGACGTTACAGATGAGTTCGTTCTTCCTACAGTTATCACTGACGAGGCAGGAAAGCCACTTTCACTTGTAAAAGAAAACGATTCTGTCATCTTCTTCAACTTCAGACCTGACAGAGCAAGAGAGATAACAAGAGCTTTCTGTGATGACAAGTTCACAGGATTCAACAGAGACTTTATAAAGACAACATTTGTTTGCTTCAAGGATTATGATGAGACTATTCCAAACAAGCTTATCGCTTTTGAGAAAGAGTCTATCAAGAATACATTCGGTGAGTTCCTTGCAAACAAGGGACTTAAGCAGCTTCGTCTCGCTGAGACAGAGAAGTATGCTCACGTAACGTTCTTCTTCAATGGTGGAGAAGAAGACCTCAATGAGGGTGAGGACAGAATCCTCGTAAACTCACCTAAGGAAGTAGCAACCTACGATCTCAAGCCTGAGATGAGCGCTCCTGAAGTTGGAAAGAACCTTGTAGAGTCTATCAAGTCAGACAAATATGATGTAATCATCATCAACTTTGCAAACCCTGATATGGTAGGACATACCGGTTCAATCCCTGCAGCAGTTAAGGCCGTTGAGACCGTAGACGGACTTGTTGGAAATGCAGTAGAGGCTATCAAAGAAGTAGGCGGAGTACTCTTCATCTGTGCAGATCACGGAAACGCTGAGAAGATGATTGATTACGAGACAGGAAAGCCACACACAGCTCACACTACAAACCCTGTTCCATTTATCCTTGTAAACGGACCTGAGGGAACAAAGCTTCGTGAGGGCGGATGTCTTGCAGATATCGCTCCGACACTTATCGAGCTTATGGGACTTGAGCAGCCAGCAGAGATGACAGGAAAGTCACTTATAGTTAAATAGTAAGAATCAAAAGTTATATTAAAACAAATATTCTGAAAAAATATAACATCGACCCGAATATGGTATTCCACAATACCTATTATCACGGGTCGATGTTTTTTTGTTGACTTTAGTCCTATTTCAATCTGATT
>JAILLZ010000243.1 GCA_024692885.1 Lachnospiraceae bacterium
TGTATCGGGGATAGTGCTTCTATTTCTGATATTCATTATGGGAAGCATGATATTCAGTTTTTTGAATGTCGTCATATACAGGCTTCCGAGAAATGAAAACTTTATAACGGGGAGATCCAAATGTCCAATCTGTGGGCATGAACTGACATATTTGGATATGGTACCCATTTTGTCGTGGTTGGCGCTTAAGAAAAAGTGCCGCTATTGTGGTACAAAAATATCCGGGAGATATGCCTTGGTGGAGGCACTTGGAGGAATGGCTGCCGTAGGCTGTACGTGGGTGTACGGTTTTACCTGGCATACCTTGCTTTCATTTGCTATGTGCGGAGTACTTGCATGCGTGGCATTCATAGACTACGATACCATGACAATCCCGAACGGGCTATGTATCGCAGCAGCAATACTCGGATTCCTGTCGATTTTTCTGACAGACTATTGCACGTGGTATGAGCATTTGTTTGGGATGTTTGCGGTGAGCCTTCCAATGCTTCTTATCGCAATGGCGGTTCCGGCCGGATTTGGCGGTGGAGATATAAAGCTGATGATTGGCTGTGGACTATACCTCGGTTGGATGAATGCTATAGTTGCGTTTCTTTCTGCGGTGGTGCTTGGTGGTATTTGGGCAGTCTGTTTGCTGGCCGCAAAAAAGAAAAACCGAAAAGACACGATTCCTTTTGGACCTTCACTTTGTATTGGAACCGCATTTGCGATGTTTGGCGGACATTTCCTTGTGAGTTGGTATGTGAGTTTGTTATGAAAAAGGTATTCGGGAAAAAGAAAAACAGAATACGTGAGACTTTTGAGCGCAACGACGGAGCTACTATCGTCTTTGCGCTGGTTGTGTTTATGATTGCGACGGTTGTCAGCGTCACAATAGTCAGTGCCGCAATGAGCAACTTAAGAAGAGCTGAATCAAAGAAGTCTTATGAGCAGGAAAGACTCGCTGTTATGAGCACAGCAGACTACCTGCAGTCAAACGAGCCTCAGCTTAATGCCCAGTTGAACGGCCTAGATACAGCGGCAGTCGGAAAGGAATGGACAGTCAGCGTGAGCGGTGATGCGGATGCCGGAGCAGCACTTCAGACGACAGTACACTGGAATGATGTTATAAGCGGGTCATCTTTAACGGCAGAGATAAGTTCCGGAGAATATTCTGCGGAGGTTAAGATGTCATACGATGTAGCCACATCAAAGTGGAGTGTAACTAAGATGACGAAGAAGTAAGCCGGTGAAGACTCCATAGTGCGAAAGATAAGAATGCGAAGAAATAAGATCGCAAAGGATTTAGATTGCCGGGAAGAATGGATATTATGAGCGGGATAAACACTATTTTCAAGAAAATAAAAAGAATAATGAAAAACTGCTCGGGAGAGTCTATAGCGGAGACTCTTGTTTCGGCTCTTATCGCTGTCATGGCTATGATGGTACTTGCTGGAGCAATCCTTTCTGCGGCCAGGGTAAATAGCTCTGTCGAGCACCACACTTTGTATTTGAATGAAGCGGATTCGTCTGCCATTGAAGAGCTTACCGGCGCATCCGTTTCCATAGATGGAACACAGACTATGAGCGGCACTATAAACGCTGGCAAGACAGTAAAGAAATACCATCTGTCTACAGGTTCAGGGTACTTGTACTATTATGAATAAAAGTGGCGTATTACTTAAAAAAATAAAAAGTAAATTAGTTGAAACGCGTGGGTTTACCTTTGCGGAACTGCTTGTTGCGGTTCTCATAATGCTTCTTGCCACGGGTACGCTCACAGCGGCTATGAGTCTGGCCATAAGACATTTTTATAAGAGCACGCAGAAGTCCGAAGCCCAGATTTTGTGCGGCTCGTTGGCGGAGTTTGTTGAGGACGAACTCAGTTTTTCGACTGTAAAGATTACAGGCAGTGATATATCAATATCAAAGGGAACACATAATATGGGGAGCGATATATCGTTTTATGTGAACACCACCGGAGATACATATACCGCAGTGGACGCTACCACAGTGGGCACTTACGGAAAACTCACAATATCTGGGGATAATTTTACGGGTCAGTATTTTAAGCTTACAACCGATGGGGCATACGATGTGGGAGATAACAAAGGATACTCTCTCGCAGCAGGAATGTCTCTCGCTTGGGATAATACAAACAAATGGTTTAACGTGGAAATAAGAGTAGTAGATAAAAGCGAAAGCGACATTTTGTCTAACGTGCAGTTTACGGTAAAACCGCTGATTGTAAAATGATATATGATCGGGGAAGGACAATGAAAAAGGGCAAGAGTTTTAAAAAGTGGAAAAATGCCGGATATACACTCGTTGAGGTGATGCTTGCAGTAGCTATCATCATTATTCTTGGTGCGGTGGTGACAGTCGCGGCCATGACGATGATAAGAAATACCAGACAGGTGTCGGCCGACAAGGATGCAGAGGCAATATATACAGCAGTATCGGAGCATTTGCAGGAGGTTTGGGCTTACGACTACCCAAGCGTTACAACCGCGCAGAGCGCGGCCGAAGCTTTAGATGTTTCAACTGCCACTACCAAGATACTCTATGTAGGTAAAACACAGGGAACTACAGGAAATGTTTCATATGTCGCAGGAGATACGTCGGGAACAGACACCTCGACGATTCGCGATATCATTTTGGGCGAAAACGGAAGTGCCATCAGTGCGGATTATTATGATGACACGATTATAGTTGAGTACAACCCTTCAAGTATGCAGGTTTACTCTGTTTTCTACAGCTCAACAATTGCACCTTCAGAATTCTATACAAGCTCAGGCTCAGCAGAACATTCGCTGGATGAACTCAGAGAAGAGGACCCGGCCAAGAGAAAAGACGAGTTCAAGGGCTATCTGGGCTACTACCATGCCGATACGCAGAATCTTCCTGAACTTTCAGAGGAAGAATACAGCGCAACAGTCGGCCTTACATCAAGCTATACAGGGGATCCCCTTTATCATTTGAGAAATCTTGACGAGCTTACTGCGCCCGTTACAATTCATTTCCCGGAGACAGAGCTTTCCAATATCAACAAACTAAAAATAGAAGTAACAGTCACAGGCGCCACAAGTGGGGCAAAGGCAAAGATAGTGTATGACGAAACTGACAACACGAACGGAAAGGTTTTGACATACTACAGTGCAAAGATTTTGAAGGATTCAAACAAGTATTCCGAGTCAAAGATGTTCTCATTTGAACTCGTGCTCGACAATCTTGAAACGGGAACCTTCAACGATGTTTTCTGTAAGGAAACATTGAACAGGAAGACAAAGATCAGATTCTTTGGAAAGAATACAAGTACAGAAGACGATTCTGTGATTCAGGAAAAGAACATAAATGTTCAGGTAATAGCAAACGACACCGGTGATTACTTCACACCGGGTGAAGATATAGTAGTTGAAGTCACTGCGATAGAGGCAGACGGAGTGGATAAGGATTTCTCGGATGACTGCAATTCAGCTGTCGACAACAGCCTCTTTGCATATGGATCAAAAGAGATGAATGATGCCGGCACATACTATGCCGCTTACCTTGCATACGCAAGACATCTTCAGAACCTCAGCAAGACAGTCAGCGGAGTAAATCTTGGAAAACTCAAAGCTTATCAGGTAGACGATATCGATTTTACGGCAGAAGATAAAAACTATGCCTCAGAAAAAGATTATCTCTGGGTAAGTCTGTATTCAGATGCGAGTGAGGATGTTCCGTATAATTCCATCAGAAAATTTGTGCCTATAACAAACTCCGATATAGAAGGTTTATACGGAGACTATAAACTTGAATACAGTCAGGCTTCTTCGGAAGTATATGCTACTTCGCTTAGAACCGGAGACTACGTGGGAGAGACCGAGTACACCATAAACGGTATGATTGTAAAGACCAACGGTGATGCGGGACTTTTCTCAAGCTTCTCGGGAGATGAGATTAAAAATATAACTCTCACAAACCCAAGAATTTCCGGAAAAGGAGCAACCGGTGGATTTATTGCAAAGGCAACCGGCAAATACGACAGCGAGCTTACATTGGCAAACTGCGGTGTGCGCATGACAAATGAGTACTGCGACACCTACAATGAAAACAACAACCCATACGGAATCATCGAAAAAGGAACCACATCAAATGACGTGGATATCCAGGATGACAGCGACGTTACAGGCCTTTGGATGTCTGGCAAAAACTATTCCGGCGGCCTTATCGGATTGTATTGTTATGACACTACTGACACAGCAGCATCGGGAGCAACACCGATACTTAACATAAAGAACAGTTATGCATCAACTGTTATAGACACCACTGATTCATCAGGAGCATCCGGAGGACTCATCGGATATGTGGGCGGTGAAGGTGCCTCAACAGCAATTTCCGTTGCAATTACAAGCTCATATTCAGACAGCTATATTTACGGCGCAGATACCGGTGGACTTATAGGAAGAATAGAAGCCGGAAACACCGTGAATATGCAGAATGTATACACTGCATCAATCCAAAACGGAACCATTCAGGCAGGACTTGCAAACGGAACTATAGCTTCTGTTCAGTCTAGCTATGCGTACTCCAGAATGAATACCGACAGGGATTCCACAGCATTTACGACTGCAGCTCAGATTACGTCTGCAAATGATGTTTATTACTATCCGCAGGCAAAGGCAAATTCCGGAAATGCGGGAAGAATTATAAACGCAAGCAATACAAACAGTGTGGAGGATTTAACCTCCGCCGACAGGACAAAGACCACAGAGGATCTTTTGCTCGAGGAAATGGGCGCCGGATTTGTAGAAGATCCGGGAGATTCATATCCATACAACATGAGAGACGGAATGGCGCTCTCAACTTACACAAAACCAAAATTAAAGAACATGGTGCACTATGGAGACTGGGAAGAAGAATTCATGCCGGGTGCACTGGTTTACTATGAGAAATATGTAAAAGCCGGAAGCAAGGTTCGTTTCTACGGTGGAAACGTAAACATCCTTTACAACAACCTGACCGAAGGTGAGGCAGTTCTTGCGGATGGTTACGGAGTTGTATTTAAGCAGGACGCAGGAGATGATGTGCTGCCTGATACCGTTACGGTTAAATATGACTTTGCGGACGGAGAAGTGACGGAGACTATTGATATAGCAACCGCTACTCAGAATGCGACCTATATCACCGCAGAGTACGAGAACGAGGCATATCGCATTTATCCGTTCAGCACGGAAAATGTAAACCATGTACTCAGTGCGAACTCATCCTTCTATACAAAGGTTACGCTCACATACTCAAAGGCCGGTTCTTCAGACAGTGTTGAAGCATTCTACTTTAACCCTTATTTTGCAAGGTCTGTAGGATATTTGAGCAACCCGGATGCGGATGTGCCTGAATTAAAGAGTACAGGTGTAATCTATCTTCGTTCGGCAAGACAGCTTTACAACCTCAGCCTGTACTACAAATATTACAGAGCGTCAACTCAGGGACGTACATTCAGACAGACATATGACATAAGCTACACGGACTACGACTGGAACGGTTACTTCAATTCAACTGTTCCTGCGGACAACTACATTGTAAGACAGAACCCTATAGGTCTCTCTATGTCAGAGAGCTTTGTGGCTAAGTACAACGGCGGATGTTTCAAGATTCACAACATCAGTTTTGTACTTGAGCAGGGCAAAAACGGCGGAACAAAGAATTACTATACCGGATTGTTTGGTTTCAACGAAGGCGAGCTTTCAAATATTGTAATCTACTCGGATTACAACGAAGCAGATGCAAGTGGAACGGCAATTACGACATTCTCAGATACTGTAAGCAACCATTATTATGCAGCCAAGGGTGCGACCGTGCACTACTATGCAGGTACGGATGAGGATATCAGCAAAAACGAGGAACTCTACCTTGGAGTATTGGCAGGAAAGAACACGGGAACAATTACCAACTGTGCAACAGCCGGATACTACATGGCAGACGCAAGCGGAACTATCGTCGCAAACTCAAACGGTTATGTTTACACGGGAGGATTTTTGGGAGATAACTCCGGAATAGTTTCAAATTGTTCGGCAGACACCCCGTTTATCCGTCTTACAACAAACTATGCAACAGCTTTTATTGCCGGATTTGTCGGAAGAAACACAAGCAGCATAAATAATGCTTACGGACATGCTCACATTGAAGTAATAAATCCTAGAGGAGGAAGTATTGCTCTCGGAGGTTTTGCTTCAAAGAACAGCGGTGAGATTTCAAACAGCTACTGTGCGACAAATGTTCAGTCTGCAGGAAATTCGACAACGTATGCGTTTTCACCGAAGGGCGGAAGTGTAAACAAATGTAATTACCTGAATAAGGGAACATATTCATATGTTGGACACCTTTATTCATATTCTTATACAAACGATACCGGAGCAGGTTCGGCAAAAACGAGGGATGATCTTATAAGTGCAGCAGGCCATAAGGTCTCAGCCGGAAATACCAGAGATTATCCAAGGTATGATGATGGCGAGGATTATCCGTTTGCTGCAGTAGTAACCGATGCTTCCGGAAACTATATCCATTACGGAGACTGGCAGAGAGATCCGAGCCTTGGAGAGTTTGGAGTATTCTACTGGGAGAAGGAAGAAGGCGGAGACAACAAGGGATATCACTTTACCTATGTTGGTGTCGATGAGCAGTTTGACGTGGCTGGCACGTCTCTTTGCAATACCCATGATGATGACGGAATTATCGTAGATTACGGTTATGGATATTACGTTAAGAAGGGCGAGGAGGGAACCATAACCACTTCAGCTACCGGCCTTCATATTCCAAACGCATGGCTTACAGACGTTGCAACAGAGCTTGAAAAAGAGCAGGATGAGTATACCTTCTATCCATATAGAACACTGGAAGCTGACGCTACCGATAAGGAGATGTTCATTTATCTGAGCTTCTCTGGCAGCGAGGTGAGAAACGCAAGCAACACGACTGACATCAGAAACGGATTGTGGAGCATAACAAAAACAACAGGCGCAGGCTCATACACCAAGCAATTCTATGTGGCACCGTTCTTTGCAAATGCTATTTCACTCAAGAATCCTAGCGAGACGACTTTGACAGTGACTGCGCAGGATGGAGAAAACACAACTGATTTCGCCAAAAAACCGGGAACAGATGACAACCCGTATGAGATACGTACTATAGAGCAACTTCAGTTTATCAACTGGAATGCTGAAAATCAGGACGTATCTACTCTGATTACGGGTGATGCAAATATTTATAAGGCCTTCCCATACCTTGCGTACGCAAGTGTGACCGGAAGGGATAAACAGAAAAAGACAAATGCAGGACATAACGAGAGTTTTGAATTCCTTCAGACACACGATGTCAGCGGACTTGATACAAACGGAAATTCAGTAATCCAAAACTACACTCCTATAGCTCCAAGCTTTACCGCAAGTAGCTATACCAGCTACACGGCCGTACTCTATGCATGGTTTGGAAGCAATTATGACGGACAGAGCTATAAGATTACAAATGTTAATATCAGCACAAAGGCATTCTCTGTCGGAATATTCGGAGTTACAGTAAGTGCCGGACTTGAAAACATTATTTTGTATTCAGACAACAACAGCGTCATAGAGCGAAACAACGGCGGGGATTTGACCGATGGTGGATACAGTATAGGTGGTTTGGTAGGAATTGCATACCAATATTCGGATGTAGATGCTTCAACCAACCCGATAAAGAACTGTTCGGTAGCTGGATATACAATTAAAGATGAAAGTACTAACAGATTGACCCTTGGTGAGTCCAACATAGGTGGACTTATCGGTGCAACGACGGTTTATGTACAGAACTGTTCAGCAGTCACTAATATAGAAATCAACTGTACGCATCCAAACGGACATTCAAGATGGGGAGACTACATCCGTGTGGGAGGACTTATCGGTGCTCTTCCGGGAACCGCAATCAACAGCTACTCAGGAGGTAGCATAAAAGTCGGAGCTGCCACACTTGCAGAGAATAGAAACAGACAGGACGAATGGATAGACGCCAGTGACGAAACACAGGTTTGCGATAGAGCAAAGAGTATGAATGTATATATCGGTGGAATTGCCGGTAGTGCATTCAGTATGAACTATCAGAACTTTACGGGAACTACAAATAATGATGACCATTCGCCGACTATAAAGAATTGTTACACCTATGTAAACTTCCCGGATATGGAAGGTAGCATACGTTCAATCACAATGATGTGTTCACTTGCTGACAGGTATTGTAACGATGGACAGTCAGGCAAATACACAGTTAACCTGTCGAACTGCTACTATTTCGGAACGTTTACACAGGAAAAGGTGGCAAATGCTGCGAAGTATACAATTTATTCCGATGGCTCACATGCCGGAACGGTATCACCGTGGGAAGCTTTGAATGCAACGGACAATTTCGTTTACAACAACGGAACACAGGCGGATGAGACGCTGTTCAACAACATGATCCGAGGTGGTGGAGCATACGTTTCCCTTATAACCGGATATACATCTTCGATGAACCAGCGTATTACAAAGACGCTTTCAAACGGACATACGATAGATCAGGATATCAGACCGACATCGCTTACACATGCCGAGCTTTCGTCAAACGGAACTGTTACTGTCTACGACGGAACACAGTACAGCAACATAGTAGAAGCCCTGAATGCCGGAGAAAACTCTGATAATGCATGGAGTACGGTAACGACGACTCAGGGAAGCAACAATGCGAATATCGACGGAAAATACAGTTTCCCTGGAAATAACCCTACATTGGATGGATTAAACTATCCGTTCCCGACGGTTGTAACCCAGAAGGATATTGTATTTAACAGAACAGTTCAGGTTCACTACGGAGAGTGGCCGCTTTCAGGAATGCACTGGGCAAAAGCGAGAGCTGAGATGGATCTCTTCGGAGATATGCAGGGCGGAAATGCATACATAGATATCAATGTAGTCGAAGTTGGAAACGTGGATCTTACCGCGACTGATTCCAGCGGAAAATACGTATACTTTGACATGGAGGAAGGAGATATCCTCCGAATTGACAGTGTTACTAACAACGGAGACGGGACGTATACCGTAAGGTTAGTGGCTCTTAAGACAGGAACCGAGACCGTAACGGTCGGAGGTATTTCAAAGCTGATACTTGAGGTAAAGGCAAATCTCTACTTCAGCACAGATCCTTCGGAAATAAAAGTTTCCAGTGCTGCAGTTGTGGGCGTTGATGCCGCAAGCAAGCAGCTGAACCTTCACGCATACGCATATTCTTCCGCAGACGGAAGCGTAGTGGATTACTCAGACAAAGTAACCTGGACAGTAACTATACAGGATAGTGATTACGCATACATAGACGGCTCAGAGAGCACATACCAGAAGACGTTGGCAGGCGGAGCAAGCAGCTGCGTACTCACCGGTAGGAATCCTGGAAAGACGCAGGCTATCATAAATGCGACCTGCAACTATTTCGGAACTCAGTACAATTACTCAGAGTACCTTTCATTGCAGACATACGGTGCGGTGGGATTGTCAGACAATGCTTTAAGTTCTGCCGGAGCCACAGCAGTTTATTGGAACGAGGCAACTCGTGCGGCTGACGGCGTGCAGGTCGGAGCAAATAAAGATTACAGCACAGCAACAGTAAAACCTGAGATGCACGAAGACGGAAGAACTGATTTGTACATTTACGAATCATATGCAGACGAGTCCCTTGCATCAATGAGAATTACAGGAATCAAGCTAAATGGCACAGATATGGCCGGCGTGGTGGATGATGGTACGACCAGAACCTACACAGACGGAGCATACATCATCGATATAGGAAGCGTGACGGATAGCATTTCAACTGACGGAAACTACAGATACAGAAGCCTCTCATTACGTCCTGTGGACGGAAGTGTGGGCGGAAACGTTTCCGTAGAGATAACACTTGCTGACGGCGAAACAAACGCAACATACAAGCTTTCAGGAAATGTAAATGCAACACATACAGTAACATTTGATCTTAACGACGCAGCTTATGAAGATAAAGCAGTACTTGCTACAACTTCAATGCATGCAGATGATACGGGAACAGTAGACCTCACGGGAATCATTCCTACACTCACGGGATACAAGTTCCTTGGATGGGCACCTGCAGCAGACGGAGTAGAGACATACCTCACCGGAGCGGCAAACGATGTTTCTACATCAATTGCGGGACTCGGCAACGATATAACACTTTACGCTAAGTGGCAGCCGATAAGCTACACGGTAGCATTTAATCCTGGAAACGGAGCGCTGACAGATGGCACAACAAATCATGCAGACATAGCAGCAACATATGATCAGGATGTCAATCTGTACGATAGAACCGATACAAATGCTTTGTACACAGCACCGAGTGCAACACTTAACTTCGTAGGCTGGAACACATTGGCTGATGGAAGTGGAATCTCATACAAGCCTGGCGCAACCGTAAAGAACCTTACAGAGACGGACGGCGATACGGTCACCCTCTACGCACAATGGAGAGATAAGTACAAGCTTTCATTCATGGACTACAAGGATGGAACCGTAGCTGTAACAAAGGCAACCGTGGATGTTTCGGCTGGAACGACTGATTATCAGACAACAGCTGACAACCTTCCGGACGGTGTGACCTTCTCAAACAGCAATGGAACCTTTGGATATTACTGGACATCAGGTACCGGAACAACCTACAGATTTGTGGGCTGGGATGCAAACAGAAAAGCGGCTGCGGCAGCAGTTACTTACCCTGTAGTATTTGATGGTGCCGGAAACGCATCCTTCCCTGTAATAAATGACATTGAAGGTGATTTTACCGTATTTGCCATCTGGGAAGAGATGAGTTACTCAGTAACACTTATAGATTGTCTCACGGGAACAGCTGAGACCCAGACATTTACGGGAATTGGCGGAGGTCTCACGGGACTGGGCGACATCGCAGGCTACGCAGCACCTTCACACACCGGATATACATTTGAGGGATGGTACACAGACCGTATAACAAACGGCGGAACTCAGCTTGCGGATGTCTCAGGCTTGTTTGCGGGAGGAAATACAATTGCAGATATTCTTGCTCCAACAGGAGGAGATAACCTCACACTTTATGCAAGATATTCAGAGGTAGTTTATACAAGAAATACTTCGGCAAGTTTGAAGAACGGACAAAACTATCTGATTTCAATTATTGAATCCGGTGCTACGGTAGGCGATGCCGCAAGTAAGTTTGGATATCTGCTTACAGACGGAACAGATGCAAGCGGTTTCTATTCCGGAGGCGGCGCCGGAAACAAGGATTTGGTTGGTATAGATCATGCCTTTGCAAATGCAAACGGAAAGATGTATCGACTTGAAGAGGGTGGAAGCGATAACAGCTTAGGCGAAGTAATCTACATGGATGAAGTAAGCATGCCGACACTGATAAACACCTACAGGGATGCTAACAATCCAATAAATACAAGTATCCCGGCAAATGCTATCTGGACATGGAATGACGGCACAATAAAACTTGCCGGACATGAGGATAAGACGCTTGTAGTTTCACTGTTAGGAAAACTGGTAGTTCAGGATTCTACAGAGACATGGACATACTTCCAGAGGAACAGCTACTTCCTGCTCAGAGCTACGCATACATTGCTCAATTACTATCTGCATACTAATTACTGGAACTTCAATGCAAATTTGAATGCAGGAACACCTTCAGAAAAGAACTTTGGTGTATGGTTCTACGAGCAGACAACAGTTTATCTGGACGAGAAACCTTAAAGATAATATCATTTTATTATGTGGGAGAACCGATGAAACGTATTTTATCAGACAACAGCGGAATGGCGCGATTAGTCATCATTTTGCTGGCGGCCGTGATTATCCTTGCGGCCCCCATTATATGGGGGATCGCAAACTCCACCAAGGAAGATGTGGATAAGAGTGGCTGCGCTATAGCAGTGGAAGCTGCGCAAAAGAAGCTGGACGAGGATTATATAACAAATCCAAACATGACCTTGGAGGAGGCTGTTAAATCCGCCACAAGCGAGGTCAGGTCCTTGGACGACATCTGTCCGGGCGGCGGACATTGCGTGGTTGTTGAAAAAAAAGACGGTAACGGTTATGAAATCTATTGTGAACTTCACGGGAAAGAGTAGGAGAGATGGGAAAGAGAATTCTTGGAATCGATGTAGGGCATGACACCTTAAAGCTGGCTCTCGTAAACGGCAATAAGGTAGAAAAAACAGTGGCTGCGCCAATACCATTAAATCTGATTCAGGATAACAGAGTGGTATCGGAGGAGTCCATGGGCGAGTTCATCCGAAGCACCATGAGAGAAAACGGTATACACTGTTCGGAGGCGGCATATGTTCTCTCAAACGAGAATATATATTCAAGGACTGTAAAGATGCCGAAGATGACGGCAGATCAGCTTCGAATAAACCTGCCGTATGAGTTTTCGGACTTTATATCGGATGAGCCTTCGAAGTATCTGTATGACTATGCTATGCTTCCGAATGAGGATGAAGAAGATGAAGGCATGAGCCTTATGGCAATTGCCATGCAGAAAGAGCATCTTGAATCGGTTCGCCGTTTCATGAAAAAAGCAGGGCTAAAACTAGTTAAAGTTGCGCCTACAATGAATGCTTTTATTTCCATCATTCGCAGAAACAAGGATCAGGAAAAAGAATACTGTATTCTCGACCTTGGGCACAGGGCCATCAGAATGCATATTTTTAAAGGCGAGCGCTATGAGGTTACGAGAACTCTGGACGTTGGACTTTCAGTTTTGGACAACGTTATTGCTGAAAACTTAAACGTTGATGTGCATTTGGCTCATACCTATCTCATATCGGATTATGAAAACTGCCAGCGCTCTGAGTACTGTATGTCCGCGTATGAAAACATAACCATGGAGCTTATGAGGGCTTTAAACTTCTACAGATTCTCAAATCCGGACAGCAAGCTCGAAGATGTTTATTTTTGCGGAGGGGGTATCCAGATTGATCCTCTTCGTGAGGTTATCAGACAGTCTCTCGACCTTAATATTCATCATGCGAGGGAGTTACTTCCTGCATCGATGTCTACACATGGAATGTCGACCTATATGCAGGCAATCGGTATTACCTTTGATGCAAAGGAAAGAAACGGAGTTTCAAGAGGAAAGACTCCTACAAAACGCGTTATAAATCTTGCTGATGCAGGCGAGGAAAAGATAGATAAAAAGACAGCTGCGGCGGCCATAATACTTATAATCGTTGCGGCTACATTATTCTCGATTTACGGAGTGGCCGGTAGATTTGCGAAGCTTTATAAAGCACAGTCGGAGACAAACAAGGTACAGCACGAGCTGGATGAAGCGTACAAGAGCCTTTCGGATTACAATATGACCGAAGACCAGTACGCACACTACACCTTCGAGGGAATGACGACAGAGGAACTTGCCCAGGTGGAGAGAGAAGATGTCTTGAAACTTCTGGACGAGAAAGTCATCGGAAAATGTGAAGTGGAGTATTGGTCAGTTTCCGAAAACATTTTAAATCTTAGAATAGTTGGAAGCACTCTGGAAGAAGTAAACACCATCTTACAGGGAATAAACCAGGATGAGTTGGTAAGCTACAGCACCGTATCCACAGCCCGCAAGGAAGATAAGACAGATTCGGGAAGCAAAGTTTCGGTAACGGCCGACATAGTGGTCTACTTAAACGGCAGAACTACATCAGGGGAGGAGTAAAGCTATGAATATATTAAGCAGGGATTTTAACACAAGAGAAAAAGTCCTCATCCTGATTCTGGTAGTAATCCTCTTGGCACTCGGTTATTACTGGCTTGTGGACAGTCCTGTAAGAACAGGAATATATGAGGCGAAGACAGAAAAAGAAGCTTTGGAAGTAGAGCTTAACGCTGTAAACAAAAAAATAGACGGACTCAAGCATATGCAGGAAGAACTTGACGATTTGGGCACCACGGGACGTGCCGGATATATGGCAAGCTACAACAATTCGAAGGCAGAGCTTGCAGCCTTAAACAATATCCTTTCAAATACGGATGAGTATGTGATTTCTTTCGCAGAGCTCACAAGAGAGGGCGAACTTGTTCGAAGAGCATTCTCGATACAGTTTACAACTTCCGGATACACAGCGGCTAAGAAGACCATCACAGAGCTTGAAAACAGTGAGTACCGCTGCAGAATCGGAGACTTAAACTGTGTGGCCGAAACCTCAAATGATGAAAACACGGACCTCAAACATTGGACCGGAAAAATCACGGTTACAGCCACCGCAACATTCTACGAAACCATGGTTGGCGGAGTGGAAGACGAGGGACTTCCTGAGGACAGTTCCACAGAGCAGAAGTAACCTTAAAAACTGATGCTGTAATTGAAAAGATTTTGACGGCATGTAAGTTTATGACATGAAAGTTAACGGTACATAAATTAAGGAGAAGGACAATTGAAGTATCAAAGACTTGGAGAACTTCTTACAGCTTCCGGTGTTATAACCGAGGAAGAACTTAAGAGGGGACTTGAAATTCAAAAAGAGACTAAGGAGAGACTCGGAGCAGCTCTTATCAATTCCGGAATCATCACGGAGATGGAGCTTATCGAAGCCCTCCAGATGCAGCTTGGTATAGAGTATGTG
This sequence comes from Lachnospiraceae bacterium, assembly GCA_024692885.1. Lineage (GTDB taxonomy): Bacteria > Bacillota > Clostridia > Lachnospirales > Lachnospiraceae > JAILHT01. Next base: position 14,615 of record JAILLZ010000243.1, read on the forward strand.
GATCTTACGAAGGTAAGCATTCCTGCAGAACTCGCTCAGGCTTTACCAAAAAATATTGCAAAGCAGTATCAGGTAGTGCCGGTTCGAGTTGTCGGAGACGAGATTTATCTTGCGATGAGCGATCCGCTAAACTTCTACGCACTTGAGGAAGTAAAGAAATCCGTTAAAAAGAGGGTAGTTCCGGTAGTTTCCACAGCGGCTGCAATCGATCATTCCATCCAGGTATTGTATTCAAACGAGGGTGCTGCCAAGGCCATCGAGGAGATGAAGCACGAGGCAGGCATAGATTCGAGAAACGAAGTCTCAGCCTCATTTGTATCGAACCAGCTTGGAGAGGACGGAGCGGATTCAGCTCCTGCCATAAGACTTGTAAACTCCATCATTGAACGTGGAATCATGGAGAGAGCGAGTGATATCCACTTTGAACCGCAGGAAACACAGATGAACATTCGTCTTCGTGTGGACGGTCTCATGAGAGATGTGCTTACGGTTCCGAAGGATTTGCAGGCAGCCGTTCTTTCCAGAATAAAGGTTATGGCCGGAATGGATATAGCAGAGCACAACGTTCCTTTGGACGGACGTTTTAACGTACACATAAAAGACAAGGATATCGACCTTCGTATTTCTTCTCTTCCGACAATTTACGGTGAGAAGATAGTTGCCAGACTTCTCGACAAGAGCCGTGGAAAAATCACCGTCGAGGAGATCGGTTTAAAGGGTGAAGACCTTGAAAAATACAGAAAGATGATACGCGCAAAGAGCGGTGTTATTCTTATCGTTGGACCTACCGGAAGTGGTAAAACCACGACTATGTATTCAATGGTAGATGAGCTAAACAGCAGGGAAGTAAACCTTGTCACCTTGGAGGACCCTGTAGAGTACAACTTTGAGGGAGTAAACCAGGTGCAGATAAATGAGAAAGTGGGAATGACCTTTGCAAACGGTCTTCGTGCAATCTTGAGACAGGACCCTGATATCATCGCCGTAGGAGAGATTCGAGACGGTGAGACAGCGGAAATCGCAATGAGATCCGCTATCACAGGACACTTGGTTCTTTCCACAATCCACACCAACGATGCAATCGGAACAGTGGATAGACTTATAGATATCGGAGTTGACCCATACATAGTATCTGCGGCACTTAGAGGAATCATTTCTCAGCGTCTTGTAAGACGTATCTGTCCGCACTGCAAGGAAGAATATACTCCTGATGCGGAAGAACTTGAAAACATGAGAATGAGACCGATAACATTCGGAACACAGCAACCGAAGTTTTATCGTGGAAAAGGTTGTCCGAACTGTTTCAATACCGGATACATCGGACGAATCGCTGTATTTGAGATGCTTCCGATTACATCAAAAGTAAGATCGGATATTGCATCCAATGCAGGCCGTGAAGCGATAGAAAAACACTTGAAGGAGAGCAACGAATTTGTAACTCTTTGGGACAATGCAGTTAAGCTTGTTCTGGAAGGTGTTACCACATCCGATGAGGTACTCAGAGTAATTAACGAGGAAGATTTCTAATATAGTGAAGGGGGAAAGGGCTTATGATGACAGTAGAGGAACTTGTAATTAAGGCGCGTGAGGACGGAGCAAGTGATATTCATATCATCTGCAACCTTCCGCCAAAATACAGAAAATCCGGAAGGCTTGAAAACATGTCCGATGAGGTAATGAGCTTTGAGGATTGCGTGGATGCGACACGCTGGCTTGCCGGAAGCGCTTATGACGAATTTGAGCGCGTCGGAGAGTTGGACCTTGCCGGAACATACGGCGGAAACCGTTGCCGTGTACATATCTTTAAGCAGCAAGGCATCCCGTCAATCGCATTACGACTTTTAAGTGAGACAATACCGAAGCTTGATACACTTGGACTTCCACCTGCAGTAATGGATCTCACTAAGCTTCACAAGGGAATAGTTCTTGTAACCGGTGAGACAGGTTCCGGAAAATCTACAACACTTGCTGCGCTTTTGGATTGCATCAATCATACGAGATACGACCACATCGTTACACTTGAAGACCCTGTTGAGTATGTATACAAGCCTGACAAATGTGCGATAAACCAGCGGGAAGTCGGAAAAGATACAAAAAGCTTCGCATCCGGACTTCGAGCAAGTCTGCGTGAAGACCCGAACGTTATCCTTATCGGTGAGATGAGAGATACCGAGACAATAGAAACCGCAATCACAGCAGCCGAGACAGGACACCTTGTATTCGGAACACTCCACACAGGAAGTGCAGCAGATTCCATAGACCGTATCGTTCAGGTATTCCCTGAGGGAGCACAGCAGCAGATAAGAATGCAGCTTTCAATGACACTTGTAGCAGTTCTTACACAGCAGCTTGTTCCAAAGAAGGGCGGAGGAAGAGCACTCGCAGCAGAGATGATGGTTGTTACGGATGCGATTAGAAACCTTATCCGTACAGGAAACACACCTCAGATAGCAAATGCGGTTGCAACCAGCACGGATATCGGAGGACAGACCATGGATCAGGCGCTTGTGAAGCTTGTCCGCACGGGTCAGATTACAAGAGAAGATGCTCTTCATTATGCGAAGGAAGAAGCATACATTAAAAAATATGCAATTTAATAAATGAAGAGGATAATACTAAGAAATTGCAACATACATGAATGAAGATTCTACAAAAGAATCGGATATTCATGAAACAAAAACGTAAATAGTTCAAGCATTATATAATATTGGGAGATTAATTTTGGAGACATTTAAGTACACGGCCATATCGAAAGGCGGAGAGAGGGTTTCCGGTGTAGTCGAGGGTTTTAATGAGATGGACGCCGCAACCCGAATAAGGGATAGCTGTAACGTCATCCTAAAGCTCGAGGCCGAGAACAAAAAAAACTCAATAGGTATTTTAAACAAGGATATCGGCGGCAAGAAGCTTGATTCAAAGGCGTTTATCGTCATGTGCAGCCAGTTTGCCATCATATTGAATTCCGGAGTACCGATTGCAAGAGCAGTTGAACTCATAGAGGATAAGATGACAGACAAGACTCTCAAACATCTTCTTGGAAGAGTACTTGAGGATGTAGAGGCCGGACGAACGCTTTCCAACAGCTTTGAGGAGAACGGAGGAAGTTTCCTCCCACCGACATTTGTTGAAACAATCCGTGCCGGCGAGGAATCCGGAGATGTGGGACATGCGTTTGAGACGATGCACGAGCACTTCGACAAGGAAGAAAAAATGAGAACAAAGATAAAGGGAGCTTTGGCTTATCCGATATTCGTACTTCTCATAGCGGTAGTGGTCGTAATGGTCATCATGATAAAGGTCGTTCCTACATTTATTCAGGTGTTTGACTCCACGGAGGGTGAGATGCCTGTAATGATGCAGATGCTTATCGGAATGTCAAACTTCTTCTCGAAGTACTTTTTAGTGATTATAGCCGTCATAGCCGCACTGTTTTTGGCATATAAGATATATTCGAAAACCGAGACAGGAAAGATGAAGACTGCACAGCTTGCGCTTAAGATCCCGATGTTCGGAAATATATCAAGGCTCAATTCAGCCAGACAGTTTGCCAACTCTATGGCCACAATGCTTGGAGCGGGACTTCCTGTAGTAAAAGCACTTTCCATAACCGCCAGAGTAATCAGCAACTATTATGTGAGCACCGAGGTCGGAAAACTCACCGGAAAGATAGAGGAAGGAAAAACACTTGGCGATAGCATGAAAGAGGCCGGAATCCTACCAGATATCCTGACCGACATGACCGCCGTGGGCGAGAGCACAGGAGAGATGGAAGGAACATTAAAAACCATCGGAGCCTATTACGATACCGAGACAGAAAATGCTATAGCAGCACTCGTCAGAAAGATAGAACCGACAATGCTTATCGTCATCGGAATCGTCGGTGGATTCATCGTAATAGCCACATATGGATCGATGTTCAGCATGTATGGTTCAATGTAAAACAAAAATATAAAAAATAGTACGAAAATACTATTTTTGTATTGTGTGATTAAACCAACTAGGGTAAGATAACACCAAGACAAACCGATATATTACTCAGACATATATCAAATAAAACTAGAAAAGGAGACAAAAAGTATGAGAAGAGTTTTTAATAAGCTTAATGAGAAAAAGGGATTTACACTTGCTGAGTTGCTCATCGTAGTAGCTATCATAGCAGTATTGGTTGCAGTAGCTATTCCAATCTTTACAACACAGTTAGAGAAGTCAAGAGAGGCAACCGATGCAGCTAATATTCGTGCAATATATGCAGAGTTATCTGCTGATATTCTTCTTGAAGATACAACGGCAACAGGACCTTCTGTAGCAGCATCATATTCTATAACCAAATCAGGTACCGTTGTAACAGGTACAGCTACCTATGTAATGAAGCAGCAGACGAACGGAACTGCCAATGATGAGGATATCGAGATTGGTGGAGTTACCGTTGATCATGATGATTTTAAAACTGGAACATGTACTATTACGGTTAAAAGCGATGGATCAGCGCCTACATTTGCTTGGTAATTGATTTTATTTGATTTACATGTCGTAAATTTAGAAGCAAGAGCACTCTCAATTGAGAGTGCTCTATTTTTGTATTATTGGCTTTGTTTTATAATAAAATTACAATGTCTTTAGGTGGCTGCTTGCACGAAATCATTGCGGTTCTTTACGCAGGACTCTAGATTTTCTAAGCATTTTCATCAAACACCCAGCAAATTTCCGCCCGGATGGCGGAAATAGGGAGTGCTACGCCATGGAAGGCGTATCACGACCGTTTGCGTATGATACCATTAACCTTCCAAAATGCCTAGAAAATCTTAAGTCCGAAGCCATGAACCGCAATGATTTCGTGCAAGCACCCACCCAAAAACATA
>JAILLZ010000252.1 GCA_024692885.1 Lachnospiraceae bacterium
GGAGAGTGAACCGACAAATCCTATAAAGAAATCTTTTGAGGAGAGGGCCTGGTTTAATTCGTTTGGGGGAAAGTAATCCTAGGGGTTTTATAATTAAAAGATGAGAGGAAATATATAATACAATGATTAAGAAAAAAGTCGGTTTGTTGGCTTTGTTAGTTTTGTTTGCGATTGCTTGGGTATCCGGTTGCGCAAAATCAAACAGTGAGGGCACTGTGACGGAGACACAGGTTGTCGAGAGTGAAGTTACAGAGACTGAAAGCGAAACAAACGAGATAGTTGAGGCAGAAACCGAAGAGAGTGAAAGTGTATCAAGCGAGATTGCCCAGACTACAACTGAAGAGAATAGGGACAACAACAGCGAAATAGAGGACACAACTGGAAATAAAACCAAAGTTGTGGCCTGTGTCGGCGACAGCCTAACCTACGGAACTGTTTCAGTGTCAAATCAGGTACAGACCGAAAATCCGTATCCATCGGTTTTGGCGAGTCTTTTGGGAGACGGATATGAAGTTTTGAACTTTGGAGAGCCCGGGGCACCGCTTACCGGAGACGAGTTGAGTTATCTTTACAGAGAATCGTATGAGCCTTCTGTTGAGGCTGCAGCAGATATGTACATTATCATGCTGGGAACAAACGACGCTAATTTAAGAGAGCGTTTTGATGCAGAGACCTTTAGAAGTGCCTTGAAGGATTTGATAGATACATATCGCAATGCAAATGCCGAAGCAGAGATTTATCTTGTGACTCCGCCGGTGTTGATTTCGGACGGAGGAGACGAGTATGACCAATTTTATCTTTTGACAAATTTTGTCATTCCGATTATAGAAGAAGTGGCTGATGAAAAAGGCACCGGACTGATAGACGTTTTTTCTGGGACGAAAGATCATAAGGATTGGCTTCAGGACGATGGAGTACATTTTATTGACGAAGGCTATATTCAAATTGCGAATATGATATATAACGGACTACAAATCAATAATTAGTAAAATATAAGAAACTCATATTGACATGTACCCTCTTTACCGGACAAAACAGTAAAGAGGGTTTTTTATTTATTGCTGTGGATTTGAACTCGTTGGGACTAGCTCGACGTACGCTATACCAAGTGGTGGAAGCTCCACACTTATTATTGGTTTATCTCTAAAAGGCGGATGCGAAATGCTTATTTCCGGTTTGCTAACGTTGGAGAGATAAGAAGCAGTCTCGGCGGTCAGCATTTCGGGCGCACCCATTTTGCACCAGCTCGAAAAGACACTTCCGTTTTCTTCGCTTAAGGTGTAGGTGGTCTGAGAAAACCCCGTGTTTACCTGTCCAAAAGAAAACGAGTATCTCATATGAGGATAAGATCCGGTAAAAAAGAGGTATTCTTCGCGGTTGAAGCGTTTCTGCCCCTTTAGAGATAAATACATCTGCAGGCTCTTTTTGTGACAGCAAAGAATTCTGTATATGTTGTTATCCCAAAATATGACGCAACCCTCAGATTTAGATACTAGATTACCCTTCAGTTTCTTTATAAACAAATCGGCATAGAAGTAAGGCGATGGACACCCAAAACTTGTCATGCAGGTGTTTGAATAAAGAAATGGTGTTGGCACGTCGCTTTCCGATACATTTTGCATCACGGTATCATGCTGGCTCATTGGATTGCCAATGTAGTTCAGAGCATGATTTATTGCACCAAGCATGGTGTAGGAAGAAGTGAAATTCGTATCATAACAGCAGTTTTTGCGTTCCTGATTCACTGTTTCTATAGGAGAATTAATCCCGTGTGTCATATAAAGCTTTTGTAAAATGGAAGAGGAGTTTTTGCCATTATCATCTTTATAGCAAAATTTGACACCTTCAGGGGACAAATTATTTATTATCTGCTCGAGATGCTCATTAGAAACAGAAAGCAGAGCATCTTCGTGAATGAGCAGGGTAGTTTTGCTATCTGTCATATCAGTGGAGCGAGGAGCAGTAATATAGTAATCAAGCGTAAAATAACGTTTGTCCTTAGGTGTGATGCTGAGCTTGTTGTATATATCAGTAGCGGAAAGCTCCTTGCCGGAAGATGTGGTTTCCATGATTTCTTCCACAAGCTGCTCATCTGAAAGAAAGTCGGAAGCCTCATTTGAAGTAATGGTTTTTCTGTACCCCGAAGGAAGAATGCCAAACTTTTTTTGAAAGGCTGTAGTGTAAGCTTTTATATTTGGAAAGCCTGTATTGAGCGCTATATCCGTTATGCTCATGTTGCTCTCGGTAAGGAGACTTAACGATTTGTCTATCCTCAGGTTGTTCAGATAGTCCTGAAATGAAATCCCAGCAGTATCCTTGAAAAAATGAGAAAGGTAATAATAGTTCATATGAAGCTCTTCAGAGAGTTGTTTTAAGGAGAGCTTGTCGGTATAGTGTTCATCCAGATATTCTATGATTTCGGAGAGGCGGTTCAGATTGCTCTCAGCAATATAGTCCTCTTCCTTCTTTTCTATAAGATAGTATCTTCTTATCAATAACCCGAAAAAAGTGTTTATATATCCCAGAATAACCTGGCTGTAGCCTGCCATCTTAAGCTGGCTTTCTCTGTACATGTTTTCCATGAGATTTTGCAGTTCCTCCAGAGGAGCAAGATCCTTGGAGAAGTCAGCAAGGTAGGCAGTTGAATTAAATTTGTACTGTTTCAGCGCAAAAAACGGCCTTCCTTTATCTATCGGAATCTGCAGTATCATGACCTGATTTTCCGAATCAGTGCGGTTTACACTGTGGATGGTATTTGAGTCGATGAAGCATATATGCCCTTCGTCAAGACGGAAGGAGTAGTCCCCGGTCTGAAGGCGAATGCTGCCTTTTTTTGCATAGTAGACCTCTATATAGCTGTGCCAGTGAAGATTAAACTTTTTAATCTGAGTAAGTCTTATGTTATATGGAGTGGCCGAGTCAAAGGTTTCCAATTCGTATCCGTTTTTCATTATATTACCTCCTGAATAGAAAATAGCAAAATTTGACTATTAAAGTCAACAAATAATAAATAGATAGCAAAAATTTGCTTTGCTATAATCCTTTGCATCGAAACAAACATGATATCCGAGTATTAGGAGTAAAGATGGAAGAGCAAATTTTATTAAGGACGTTGGGTTTGTCAAAGAACTTTGGAGATGTGAAAGCATTGACCGATGTTTCGCTCGATATACGACGGGGCGAGATACAGGGACTTATAGGGGAAAACGGTTCAGGTAAATCGACAATATCATCCATAATCTTCGGCATTCACAAAGCTTCAGCGGGAACCATGGAACTGAAAGGATCAGCTTACAGTCCGAAGTCACCTATGGAAGCAAGACAAAACGGTATATCGATGATAGTCCAGGAGAAAGACACAATAGATATGCTTTCCGTGGCTGAAAACATTTTTCTCGGAGATGAGAAAGAGTTTAAAAAAGGTCCGTTAGTCGATACTGCGAGAATGAACGCGGAAGCAAAGAAAGCATTGAGTGATATAGGAATTACGGACATAGATGTCACAGAGCCTGTATACAAACTCAATTTTGAGACAAGAAAACTCATAGAGATTGCTAAAGCTTTGTACTACAAGCCGGAACTCATCATTATAGATGAAACTACCACAGCTTTGTCGCAGGACGGGCGAATGAAAATCTATGAGATTATGAAAAAACAAAAGGAAGCCGGAAAAGCGGTTCTTTTCATATCTCACGATCTGCCTGAGCTTATAGAAACCTGTGATTGTTTGACGGTACTTCGCGACGGAAGCTTTGTAAGGAAGATTGAAAAGATAGATTTCTCAGAAAATGAGATAAAGAAATCCATGGTTGGCAGAACCGTGGCGGAAAATCTGTACCGCAGCGACTTTGACGGACGTCTTTCGGATGAAGTGGCAGTGAGTGTGAAAGCGGTCAGCACAAATCTTCTAAAGGATATAACGCTTGATCTTCATGAAGGTGAAATATTGGGACTTGGAGGTTTGTCCGGATCGGGTATGCATGAGCTTGGAAGAGTACTTGCCGGCCTTGACAGATGTAAAAAAGGCGAGGTTACGGTGTATGGCGAAAAGTTAAGAGGTGTGGCTCATGCACTCAAAATGAAGATAGGCTACATATCAAAAGACAGAGACATCGAGACGTTGTTTCTGGCTGAGAGCATACAGGACAATCTTACAATTTCCGCGTGGAACATTTTGAAAAAGGGATTTCTAATTTTACCGCGTGACGAGAAAAGATTCGCAAGGGAGCAGATAGATTCTTTAAAGATAAAATGCAGCTCCGAAAAGCAGCTGGTGAGAGAGCTTTCGGGTGGAAACAAGCAGAAGGTTTCTTTTGGAAAACTAATAGGAAACGGCAGCAAAATCATGGTACTTGACAGTCCTACACGAGGAGTTGATGTCGGAGTGAAAACAACCATGTATGAGCTGATAAACAACTTGAAAAAGGAAGGACATGCCATAGTCATTATTTCAGAGGAACTCCCTGAACTGATAGGAATGTGCGACCGGATTCTTATTCTCAAAGACGGCGAAAAATCAAAAGAGTTTGAGAGAAAGCCGGAGTTAAAAGAAACAGATATTATCAATTATTTGATTTGATTGGAGAAAGCAATGAAAAAAATAAAAGAATATCAATCCGAGCTGGTCAAATGGATTGGTTTGGTGCTTGTGACACTGGTCTTTGGCTTTTGGTCTGACTGGAACCTGCTCAGTGCCTACAACCTAAACAGCATGATAGAGACCGTCACTCCGCTTGCCATCGCTTGTATAGGTATGGCATTTGTGTTCGCTCACGGTGGGATGGATATATCTTCGGGAGCGGTAGTCGCTCTGGCGGCGCTTTTAGCGGTGGTAATTATGAATGGCACAGGCTCAGTAGTGCTTGGAGTGCTCTTTGCAATGGGAGCCTCGATGCTTTGCTACTTTGTGAATGTTATAGTGACGAACAAGTTTGGTCTGATGTCAACAATCACATCTCTTGCCATCATGTTTTCAGCCAGGGGAATTGTGACATACATATGCCAAAATACACCTAATGAGAGCATTTCCATAGCAAATGTGGATGTGACCATGTTTAAGAAAAACCACATATTCATGATAGTTATGGTGGCAACAGCCATGATTGTTCTTGGAATCATTTTCAACTATACAAGGTTGGGAAAAGGAGCAAGAGCCATTGGGGATAACCACATATCAGCCGGACAAAACGGTGTGAACATAGACAAGACAAAGGTTATCTGCTACCTCATAGCAGGTATATGTGTGGGGCTTGCAGCAGTATTTAAGCTTTGCTCGACCGGAATGGTTCAATCCAGCACAGGAAACGGCTTTGAGATGGACATACTTGTTTGCCTTGTTCTTGGCGGCATGTCTCTTTCCGGAGGTATGGGAACAAAGATCAGTTCAGCCTTAGTCGGTTCACTTACATACGTAATATTGATGAAGGGACTCACAATCATTGGGATGAATCCAAACGTGGTTATCCTTGTGAAGGCTATAGTCTTTATCATCATTATTTATATAACTACTCAAAGAAGTAATTTAAAAACTTTACCAAGATAAGTAATGGAGGTCAAAATGAAAAAACAGATTATCACAACAATGCTTGCATCTTCGCTTGCAATCGGACTTTTAGCAGGATGCGGCAGCAGCACATATTCAAGCACATCAGAATCAAATGCTCAGGCTGAAAGCACAGACACAGCAGAGGAAGTAAAAATAGGAGTTATTCTTTATAACTACACAGATATTCAGGGTAAGGAGATAAAGAATTACTGTGACAACTACCTTGCAAAAGAATTCCCTGTAACATTTGAATATCAGACAGCTGCTTCAGGAGACAATGAGGCACATCTTCAGGCAGTAGATTCTCTTATTTCCACAGGATGTGACGCTATCATGAGCGGATATGACACAGTTATCGGTGAGTCTATGGAGAAATGTGATTCTGCCGGAGTATACTACGGAATCCTATTCGGAGAGGCGAAGGACGAAGCAGATCAGGACGGACTTTACAATGAGTACGGAAACTGGGGAACCACAGACCAGTCAAACCTTTACTACAGTGACTACTTCCTCGGAGGAAGCTATCAGTTCGGTGAAGACCACGGTGTGGCTCTTGGAGAAAAATATGGTCAGGCTGTTGTAGATGCCGGAATGACAAAGGTTGGAGCTATTTCTTTCCCTTCATATGCATTCTCAGACGGACTTTCTATCTGTGAAGGATTTACAAACGTTCTCACTGCAAACGGAGTTGAGATTTGTGTAAACGAGGATACAAATGCACTTCCTGCGGAGGCAGGCTTCATGAGTGTTGGAGATGACACAAAGACATATATCGCAAAGTACGAAGATATGGATTGTCTCTTTGGAATGAGTTCAGGTATGGACATGGTACTTCCTGCAGTAAATGAGGTGGGAAGACTCTGGTCTGAGTCAAACTCAGGAGAGGGAACTTTAAAGATGGCTACGCTCGGATATAACGAGTCATCTGATAAGTATCTTGAGGATGGAACCCTCATTATCGGTGGAACAAACAACTATGTAGAATCAGTTGCTTATCTTTTCACTATGATGTTTGACGCAGCAAACGGAAACAACATGAAGACAGATGAGACAAGCGGATTTGAATACAACGCAACTATTGGATATCCGACATTCACAAACGCAGATGAACTTAATGATTTCAAGACATATGTACTTACTACAACAGCAGATGATTTCTCTACATGTTCGGTTACAGTAGATGAGATGAAGTCAGTTATGAAGGCATATGGCGGAACCGGTTCATGGTCAGATCTTAACGGTTTGGTTTCAAGGGATGTTGAGGCTGTAAAAGGAGCTAGATAAGTGAAGAAATATATAACTTCATTTGGGAAGACCTTTGTTTTCCCGGTGGTAATGTGGTTGTTTTTTGTAATAGTAACCGCTGTCGCAGGAGGTAATGATCTCTTTTTATCGACAGCGAGCATAAAGGATATATTTCAAACATCATGCCTGAATGTAGTGGTGGCAGTGGCTGTTGCGCTGCCGCTCTCAGGCGGAAGATGGGATTTCGCTCCGGGCTCTATCATAGTGCTTGCGGGCATCATAGCGGGAAACCTCACCATAAATAACGGTTTGGGACTTATAGGGCTTATTGCTTTATCTCTTTTAGTGGCAGTGGTTCTTGCCATGATAGAGGGTGTGCTTTACATCACATTTAAGGTCCCGACAATGATTATTTCTCTCGGTGTGGTAATGCTCTATGAGGCATTGAGCGGCCTTTTGTTTGACGGAAGCGGAGTGCGTCTTTTCATGTACGAAGATTTGGCTATATTTGCCAGACAGCCGTACTGCTACATTATTGTGGCAGTGGTACTTTTGGCTTTCTATGTGTTGATGAAGTACACAAAGTTTGGTTTTGACAGTCGAAGCCTTGGAAACAACGCATTATTGGCTATAAACAACGGTGTGAATGAAAAGAAAAACATACTGCTCACTTATGCTTGTGTGGGACTTCTTCTTGGAGTCGCTTCCATACTTAATTCCTCAAAGGCGGTTGTGGCACCGGAGTCGGATCTTAGCTCCACCACCTTGATGTTCAGCTCCATGGGTGCGGTTCTTGTGGGACTGTTTTTGGCTAGATTTTCAAATATGTCCATGGGACTTTTGTCGGGAACACTTGCCATGTCAGTGCTTTCGAAAGGACTCACCGTGATAGGTATGCCATCATCTCTGAATAACATCATACTTGGTCTGTTTATCATAGTGTTCATGGGATGCACGACAAATATGGAGCGCATAAAACAAGCATTAAAAAAGGAGAGAGCTTATGTTGAATGAAACATTTTCCCTGTCGAAAAACACTGATGCATATATGAAAAGTTATGTGCTCGATGATGGTGAATTTGGCAGAAAAGGAATGAAAAGACCGGCTGTGGTTATTTGCCCCGGCGGAGGATATACATATGTATCAAAAGACGAGGGAGAGCCTGTTGCGCTTTTCTTCAACAGACACGGATATCATGCTTTCGTTGTAAATTACAGTGTAAAGATAGATCATCCTTTCCCGACTGCATTGTGTGAACTGGCACAGGCCATGGCAATAGTGAGGGAACACAGAGGTGATTGGCTGATAGATGATGAGATATCTGTAGTCGGATTTTCAGCAGGAGGAAACCTTGCTTTGAGCCTTGGAATATATTCTGAGGAAGATATCATAACCAGGGATTTGGGACTTACGAAAAATCAGGTGCGTCCTGACAGACTTATACTTAGCTATCCGGCAGTTACCCTTCATCCGAAGAGAGAGGGAGGAGAAATTCCTCAAGAACTGATAGAACTCATGGAACAGGGACTCATGCCAGATTTCAGGGGACCGGATATTCGCTCCATTTTACTTGGAAAAGAGGGAGCAAGCGAGGAAGAACTTGAGAGCTTAAATCTTATGAATAAGCTGCACGGAAACCTTCCGCCAACATTTATTTGGGGAAGCTATGAGGATACAGTAATACCGGCTTCGGACTATACCGGACTTGCGGAGAATCTGTACAAACTTGATGTCCCTTGCGAACTTCATATGTTCGGACACGGACCTCACGGAGTAAGTCTTTGCGATACAACGGTTAAGAGTAAAGAAGAAGTTGAGTCTTTAAGCATGAATCACTGGACAGGACTTTCATTGGAGTGGCTTAATCAGCTTAGAAATAAATAAGAATAATAGATTACGGACTGAGACTTTGAAATCTTGGTCCGTTTTTGTTAAAAAACATTTTTTATACAGAATATATAGGGATTGATGCATATGTGGCTATGGGCTTATAATAGCTAGCGATGAATATATTAGGAGGTTTTTATGTCAGAAAAATTATATGATGAAAAGAAATTCGCCGAAGTTGCCAGACGTGCGGTGGCTGAGGGCGTTGTTCTTATTAAAAACGATAAAGATGTACTTCCGTTGCAAAGCGGAGCAAAGGTAGCTCTCTTTGGAAGAAGCCAGTACAACTATTACAAGAGCGGTACAGGCTCGGGAGGTATGGTAAATACAAAATACGTAATCGGTATAAAAGAAGCATTACAGGCAGACAAAAGATTTGTATTGAATGAAAAATTGATGCAGACCTATGATGCATGGATAAAGGATCATCCTTTTGATGCGGGTCAGGGCTGGGCTTCAGAGCCTTGGTATCAGGAGGAGATGCAGATTACCGAAGATATAGCAAAAGAGGCTGCAAGCGAATCAGATGTAGCTGTTGTTTTGATTGGCCGAACAGCAGGAGAAGACCAGGACAACAGCAGTAAAAAGGGAAGCTATTATCTCACCGATGACGAGGAACTCATGCTTTCAAATGTCGCTAAGGCATTTGAAAAGACAGTTGTACTCTTGAATGTCGGAAATACCATAGACATGAAGTGGGTTAAAAAATACAACCCGGCGTCTGTGGCATACGTTTGGCAGGGTGGCCAGGTAGGCGGCCTTGGTGTAGTTGACGTGCTTTCGGGAGATGTAAATCCGTCAGGAAGACTGACAGACACTATTGCATATGAGATATCAGATTATCCTTCCGACAAAAACTTCGGAAATGACAAGAGAAATGTCCAGGAAGAGGACATCTATGTGGGCTACAGATATTTCGAGACATTTGCGCCTGAAAAAGTATTGTATCCATTTGGTTTTGGTTTGTCATACACAACTTTTGATATCGAGCCGGTGTCATTCGAAGGCACAAAAGGCCAAGCAAAAGTTATAGTAGAAGTTAAAAACACCGGTAAGGCAGCAGGACAGCAGGTTGTGCAGCTTTATCTTGAAAAACCTCAGGGCAAACTTGGCAATCCGAAAAGAGAGCTCGTTGGTTTTGAAAAGACTGTTCTTCTTGAACCGGGACAGTTCCAGGAACTCAGCATTTCTGTAGAATCTTATGAAATGTCTTCATATGATGATACAGGTGTAACAGGTTATAAGAGCGCCTATGTCATGGAAGCCGGAGAATATGTTTTCCATGCGGGAGAAAACGTGAAAAACACAGTTAAAGCAGGTTCATTTAGTTTGGATGAAACTGTGGTTACATGCCAGCTTTCTTCAGCTGTTTCACCTCAGATACAATTTGACAGAATGCGCACAGGAAAGAACGAAAACGGAAAATATGTGCTTGAATACGAAAAAGTTTCTGCATGTGAGGACGAAATCAATAAGCATAGACTTGAGGGAATGCCTTCGGAGATAAAATACACCGGAGACAAAGGGCTTATGCTTTCCGATGTTTATCATGGCAAGTGCACAATGGACGATTTCATAGCACAGCTTTCCGATGAGGAACTTATGTGCATTGTCAGAGGTGAGGGAATGAGCTCACCAAAGGTTACTGCGGGATGCGGTGGTGCTTTCGGAGGAGTTACGGAGGAGCTTGCTTCGCATGGAATTCCGGTTGCATGTTGCAGTGACGGACCTTCAGGAATAAGAATGGACTCAGGAAAGAGTGCATTTGCAATGCCAAACGGTGCGTGTCTCGCATCCACCTGGAACATGGATCTTCTTGAGGAACTCTATGTTTGGGAAGGCCTTGAACTCAGAAAGAACAAAATCGATGTGCTTCTCGGACCTGGTATGAATATCCACAGACATCCACTTAACGGAAGAAATTTCGAGTACTTCTCAGAGGATCCGTTAATCACCGGAAAATGCGGTGCAGCAGAACTCAGAGGAATGCACAGATATCAGGTTACGGGAACCATAAAGCATTTTGCTTTGAATACACAGGAAAAAGGCAGACATACGGTTGAGCACGTTGCTTCAGAGAGAGCCATCAGAGAGATATATCTGAAAGGATATGAAATCGCTGTTAAAGAGGGAGATGCTCACGCCGTAATGACCACTTACGGTCCTGTGAACGGCTATTATTCATCATCAAATTATGATTTGGTAACAAAGATTTTGAGAGATGAATGGGGATTTGACGGAGTCGTAATGACCGACTGGTGGGCAAAAGGCGGAACACCTGAGAAAAACAGTATCAGCGACATGGCATCCATAGTGAAGGCGCAGAATGACCTTTACATGGTTACAGCTGATTCAAAGATGAACACCAATGAGGATAATTCAGAGGAAGCCTTGAAGGCAGGTGTGGTAGAGAGAGCCGAGTATCAGAGAAATGCGGCAAACATCTGTAAATTCATCATGAACAAGCCGGTATTCTTGCGCTACATAAAAGAAGGCGATGAGATAGACAGACAGTTGGCTGAAGAAGGCGACGAGGAAGAGGAAATCTTTGGAAAGATGCTGGATTACAGAATGGACACCACAGGTGAATTAAGCATTGATCCTTCCGAAATCACCACAAAGAGAGGCGACTCTACGCTGATTTCAGTTGCCATAAAGGAGAGAGGTTTGTACAAGCTCTCTTTGGATGTAAGAGCAAATGCCGTAAGCGAGCTTGCTCAGATTCCGCTCAGCATTTTTAAGGATAAACAGCTTGTAAAGATGATAACTCTGACCGGTGAGGACAAAGAATGGAAGACTTTTGAAATCGACCTTGGACCATGCTTCTTCACATCATTCCTGAAATTATACTTTGCTCAGGACGGAATGGAGCTTAGAAACATAAAAGTAAGTCTGACAAAATCTTTGGAAGAGGAAATCAGAAAGCGTAGGGAGTCTTAAATGAGAGCGATAATAACAAGGGTTACACAGGCTTCCGTCACCATAGACGGAAAAGAGAAATCTAAGATTTCAAATGGTTTCTTGATTCTTCTCGGAGTTCACAAGGATGATACAGAAGAGAAGGCAAAAAAGATGGCCGACAAAATATGCGGACTTCGCGTTTTTGAGGATGAGAACGGAAAGATGAACATTTCTCCAAAGGACGCAGGAGCGGAGCTTTTGATTGTGAGCCAGTTCACCCTTTACGCTGACACATCATCCAGAAGACCGGGATTTTCCGATGCGGCAAGACCTGAAATCTCCATACCTTTGTATGAGAGGGTAATCTCAGAGTGCAAAGAGAGAGGATTCCATGTTGAGACCGGAGAGTTCGGTGCGGACATGAAGGTTGAGTCCATAAATGACGGACCTGTGACAATCGTGATGGACGTGTAGGATTGGTCAATTTGCTGTTTAATAAAGGAAAAATGCAGATATTTTCGACATGTATCAATGATGCGAAAACTTGATAAATTGAAAACCTGAGAGTATAATGTGTTTACCTATAAGACTTTGGTACCATTATCGTTTTAGAGAAAAGAGGTGTTTACATGGCCGGAATAGCTCCTATAGGTGCATATTCATCTATGAGCAGAATAGAGCCGTTAAACTATTCAATTAAAAACGAAGCTGATTTTTCCGATGCATTTAACGAGAATCAGGTTACCGGAAAAGGAAAAGTCGATTCCGTATCTCCAGTCACATATCCAAATGCCTCAGTAAGCGAAAGCAGCAAGATGCCGGAAGTAGACACTGCAAAGAAAATGCAGGCCACAAAGGAGTATAACGATGTTGCACTCAGTTTTGGCGGAATGAACACCGGATATTCGAGTTCAGCTGCTTCCATAGGATACGCTACAACAGGAAGTATGTTTGACGCATATATTTAAAAATTCTGCAGATGAAGCAAAGGCACTTCGGGTTTTATTCCCGAAGCGCCTTATTAATTTGAAACAATAAACCGTAAGACAGACGGAGAGGAAAACATGGAAGAAATAAAACGACCAACATTTGTCATAGGACACAAAAATCCGGATACGGATTCCATATGTTCAGCCATAGCTTATGCCAACCTTAAAAACAAGGTTGAGGGCGACGGCTATGTTGCAGCGAGAGCGGGACAGTTAAATCAGGAAACACAGTATGTCTTAAATTACTTCGGAGCCAGTGCACCGGTATACGTACCGGACGTGAGGACTCAGGTTAGGGATATAGAGATAAGAAAAACAGAGGGTGTGGACGGAGGAATCTCACTTAAAGACGCGTACAAGCTCATGAAGCAGCATGCCGTGGTGACACTTCCTGTATTAACAGACAGTGCACTTGAGGGAATTATTACCTTAGGAGACATAAGTGCATCTTACATGGATGTTTACGACAGCACAGCTCTTTCAGATGCTGACACACCTTATAAAAACATAGCAAAAACCGTAGAGGGAAAAGTCCTTGTCGGAGATATAGAGGCAAAGTTTTCAGAGGGAAAAGTTCTTATTGCGGCAGCCAACCCTGATGTGATGGAAGATTACATCAAAAAAGGCGATCTCGTAATACTCGGAAACCGTTACGAGTCACAGCTCTGTGCCATCGAGATGGAGGCTGCTTGTATAGTGGTCTGTGACGGCGCTAAGGTGTCAAAGACTATAACCATGCAGGCGAAAGAGCATGGCTGCGTGATCATAAGCACACCGCTTGATACTTTCACCGCCGCAAGATTTATAAATCTTAGTATGCCTATAAGCCATTATATGAAGTCAGACGACCTCATCACTTTCCATATGAAAGATTATATCGAAGACATTCAGAAGATAATGGGACAAAAGAGATTCAGAGATTTCCCTGTACTTGATCAAAATGACAATTATGTGGGAATGATTTCCAGACGAAATCTCTTGAACAAGATGAGAAAGAGACTTATCCTCGTGGACCACAACGAGGAAGGTCAGGCAGTGGATGGAATAAACCATGCGGAAGTAGTGGAAATCATAGACCATCATAAGCTTGGCTCTATAGAAACCCTTTCTCCTATTTTTTTCAGAAATCAGCCTCTCGGATGTACGGCAACAATTGTAAGCCAGATGTACGAAGAAAAGGGCATAGAAATAGAGAAGAAGATAGCCGGACTTCTTTGCTCAGCCATAATTTCAGATACACTTATGTTCAGGTCACCAACCTGTACCGAGGTGGACAAAAAGACATGTGAAAAGCTTGCTGAGATAGCGGGAATAGAGATAGAGGAGCTTGCCATAGACATGTTCTCGGCAGGCAGCGATTTGGAATCAAAGACACCTGCAGAGATACTTCATCAGGATTACAAGTCATTCAACGTCGGAGACGTGAAGTTCGCCGTTGGACAGGTGAATTCAATGAATGCCGTGGAACTTGAAGAAATCGGCGAGAAACTCAAAGATTACATAGATGAGGCCAGAAGAGAAGAAGGTTTGGATATGGTATTTTTCATGCTGACAAATATCATAAAAGAGAGCACAGATCTCATGTGTGTTGGAGACGGTGCCTCCGAGCTAGCGACGGATGCATTTAACCTGGATCCTGACGACGGATATCATCTCAAGGGACTCGTATCCAGAAAGAAACAGCTCATACCAAGCTTAGTAGGAACATTACAGACTAGACAACAGAACGCATAAGTAGGAAAATTGCAGTCAAGACCGCAGAATGCATAAGTAGGATAATTGTATTCTAAAAAAACAGAACGCAAAAAAAGAAGGTTGGGGACAATGAATAAGGGGACAAACAAGGGTGTGGCCAGAAACGTAGACATGATAAACGGACCTATATTTCGTTCGTTGATTCTTTTTGCTGTGCCTGTCATGATATCAAGCGTCTTTCAGATGTTGTACAACACGATGGACGTTGCGATAGTTGGGCATGTGCTTGGCGAGGAATCTCTCTCAGCCATAGGCTCATGTTCAACCATATATGAGGTGCTCGTAGGTTTTGCATTCGGAACCGGAAGAGGTCTGACCATAATCACGGCCAGATGTTATGGTGAGGGCAACATCGAAAAAATGAAAAAGTCCGTGGCGGGCGCACTTGTGGTCGGTGGAGGAACCTCCATACTTTTGACGGCAGCAGGGCGTATATTCTTAAGGCCGCTTATGAGACTTTTAAATACCCCTGAGGAAATCTTTGAGGAAGCCTACAGTTATGTTTCTCTGATAATACTTTTTATCATTGTAATGTTTGCCTACAATCTTTTTTCGGGGCTGCTTCAGGCCATGGGCAACAGCTTTATGCCCCTGGTTTTTCTGATAATATCATCGCTCACAAATATAGCGCTTGATTTTCTTTTTATTGCAAAGATTGGAATGGGTGTGCACGGAGCTGCGCTTGCAACCGTGATTGCTCAGGGCCTTTCAGCAATCTTATGTCTGATATTCATAATAAAAAATGAGCCGATACTCATCCCAAAGAAAGAGCATTTTAATATTTCCGGAAAGATGTGTATGGAAATCGCAACCCAGGGATATGCCATGGCATTTATGAACAGCATTGTATCTGTGGGTTCCGTTGTGCTTCAGTCCGGAATAAACAGCCTTGGTTCAATGATAATAGCCGGACATACCGCAGCCAGAAAGATTATGCCTTTCTACAACCTGCCGTTTAGCTCGGTTGGAATGGCAATGACGACATTCTGCTCACAAAACAGAGGTGCGGATAAGGGCGAGCGAATCATAAAGGCATATAAATCAGTCATAAAATACTGTGCAGTCATGGCATGCATCATCGGTGTATTTGCCTTTTTCTCATCGGAGTATCTGGTTAGAACCATCACCGGCTCCGACAATCCAACCATTATACACAATGCAACGACATACCTCAGGGTAGAGGGACCTTCAACGTTTTTCCTTGGACTAATATTCAGCCTTAGAAACGGACTCCAGGGACTTGGTGAAAGACGACTTCCAATCGTTTCAAGCATAATAGAGCTCACCGGAAAAATACTGTTTGTGCTTTTTTTGGTAAAGCCTTTGGGCTACACGGCAGTAATTTTTTGCGAACCGGTAATATGGGTTGCCATGTCTATGCAGCTTTTGTTTGCACTTAAGAAAAATGTGTATTTAAAGCAATTCAGGGGATGATGGACTTATTACATGTAGTTACAGAGAACATAGTCCTCAAACATAGGAAGTGTAAATCGTATATAGCCGTAATGAGAACCATCAATCAGCCCTCGTTTGATTAATCTGTCACGATATGGTGTGTAATGATTATTTTTACAATAATCTACACATGCTGGAATTCTATTTAAAGATGAATCGAAATCATTATGATAGGCGGATGATGTGAACAAGCCATTTATAACGATAGAAATATATAAAGGTGAATTAATGCAGGCCTATCATCGTTTTAACAAGAAATGCGTAAAGGAAGAAGCAGAGTGGATTCGGTGTTATTGCAGAAGACATGGCATTGGGACAAGAAAGCTTGATTTTGAAGTTGATATGGCTTAGCCGGGTTTAGCGGAAAGGTAGGGGATGTTGAATTCTTCATTTGTGAAAGTGTCTAAATACACTCTTCAATACTTTGTATACCTTGCTGATTGTGATTGGCAAAGTAAAAGTGCTATCATATTGTTGGTGAATGGGCATGATGCAGAAAATACACCATGCACGTTCGTTTCTTTTTTTACTTCTTTTTTATTTTTTTTCGGAAGATTATCGAGCTCAAAACCTCCAAGAAACAGTTGCATAAGAAATTATGCGATTTATAATAAAAGGAGGATAAGCCCTGTGAGTAAAACATACGAAGAACTCGATTTTACGGATGATTTTCTTTTCTGTAAGATTCTTACGGAAAACGAAAAACTGTGCATCGAGATAGCCGAGTTGATAACCGGACGAAGAATCAGCTCATTGGTGAATAAAGCAAATCAAAAGTCGGTAAAGGCTACACCGGATGGTAAAGGTGTACGATTTGATGTTTATTTTGAAGACGACAAGAGTGTAATATACGACTTGGAGATGCAGAATTCCTTAAAGCCAAATCTGCCAAGACGAACAAGGTTTTATCAGGGGATGATAGATCGAGATAACCTTTTGGTTGGCGAGAACTATGAACAAATCAAGGAATCATATGTTATATTTATATGTCTTGATGATTTCTTTGAAAAGGGACGTCACATATATATATTTGAAAATGTTTGCCTTGAAGACACCTCCATACATTTAAATGACGGAGCACACAAGATATTCATCTGTGCAAAAGGATACATGGATGATTGTTCCGACAAGATGAATGAATTCTTATCATTCTTAGTCGATGGAAAGAATCACGGTGAGTTAACAGGTAAACTTATAACGGAAGTAGAAAACTCTAAGCAAAGAGAAAGATGGAAGGGTGAGTATATGCTGTTGGAAGAGAAGTACAGGGAAAAATTCAACGAAGGTAGAGAAGAAGGCCTCCGTGAAGGTGAAGTTGAGCGCGCCAAGCTTGCAGATGAAATTTTGCGGCTGAAGGAAGAAAATAAGAGACTCAAAGAGATGAACAAATAGTAGAGTATCAAGTTAAAGAGAGTGATAGAAATATCACTCTCTTTTTTACTTCAAAAATTACACTTTTATGAGCTAATTATTATATTTTTTTACGGTGGCATATATTATAATTTTGTTATCTGAGAAAAAATGAGGAGGGATTTTTACAATGACAGAACAGGAAAGAATGAAAGCCGGATATATATGGTGGGACGATGACGAGAACTTGGGCTATCAGGCAGAGACCAGACAGTATGTCAGAGAGTTCAATTCACTTCCTGCTGATGATGAAGAAGGAAGAAGAAAGACTCTTAAAAAGATTTTCGGCCACTGCGATGATCATGTTTGGATTGTACCGCCGCTTAATGTAATAGTTGGAAAATACACATCTATCGGAGAGGGAACATATGCAAACATGAACCTCACGCTTATCGATGACTGCGAGGTTACCATCGGAAAGCATTGTCTTTTCGGACCAAATGTTACCGTTTGTACCACAGGACATCCGATTGCGCCAAATCACAGAGGAGACGGAATGTACTCATTCCCAATTCACATCGGTGATAACGTTTGGGTTGGAGCAAATTCAATTATCATGCCGGGGGTTAGCATTGGCGAAAACTCAGTTATCGGAGCAGGTTCCGTGGTTACAAAGGATATTCCTGCAAACGTAATCGCATTCGGTAGTCCTTGCCATGTGTACAGAGAGATAAACGAGAGAGATCAGGAATACTATTTCAAAGACAAGAGATTTGACGAGCAGCCTGAGAGAAAATAATAGTAAAAAGGATTTGGAGATTATTATGGGTAGATGGATGAGAGCTCTTTACACACCGGTGCTTCCTCTTGGAGAAGACGGAAAAATGCTCACCGGTTCAAAAGAGCATATCGAATTGTCAAGAAAAGCAGCTACAGAGGGTATGGTTCTTCTGAAAAATGAAAAGAAGGTTTTGCCTTTGAAAAAGGGAACAAAGGTGGCCCTCTTTGGAAAAGCTTCAGCCGATTACGTTAGAGGCGGAGGCGGCAGCGGTGAGGTTACGGTAAAGTATAACCGCTCGCTCATTCAGGGAATGCGTATCAAGGAGCAGGAAAAAAAGATTGAACTCTTTGAGCCGTTAAATGAGTATTACGAGAATTATGTAAACGACAGATACGAGAAGGGCGACCTGCCGGGACTCATGGTGGAGTGCGACCTTCCTGAAAAGCTTTTGAAGGAAGCGAAAGAGTTTGCTGATGTTGCTGTTTTTTCCGTAAGCCGTTTTTCAGGAGAAGGATGGGACAGAAAGACAGACCTCAGTGATGAGAAAGCAAAGGCTCTTCATCCTCGTATCTTAAAGCAGCTTACGCTTTCTGCAAAAATCTTTGAGGACGGAGATTTCTACCTCACGGAAGCTGAGAAAAAGACTCTTGATGCAATAAAGAAAGAGTTTAAAAAGGTCGTTGTAGTCCTCAATGTCGGAGGAATGTTTGATACTACATTCTTCAAGGGCGACAAGGCGATTTCATCCGTTCTTTTGGGATGGCAGGCAGGAATGGAAGGTGGACTTGCAGAGGCTGATGTTCTTGTGGGAGATGTAAACCCATCAGGAAAACTTACGGATACATTCGCTGCTTCGCTTGATGATTATCCATCAAGCTACAACTTCCATGAATCACCGGAATTCTGCGATTATACCGATGATATTTATGTGGGATACAGATATTTCGAGACAATTCCAAAGGCCAATAAGAAGGTAAATTATCCTTTCGGATTTGGATTGTCCTACACGGATTTTGAGATAACTACGGAAAACGTTACTGTAGACGGAAGAAAAGCAGAAGTCATTGTAAAGGTGACAAACAAGGGCGAACTTTCAGGAAAAGAGGTAGTACAGCTTTATCTCGGTGCGCCTGACGGAGTATTGGGAAAACCAAAGAAGGTGCTTTGCGCATTCAAAAAGACTTCCCTCCTTAAGAAAGGTGAGAGCGAAGCACTTATATTGAGTGTAAATCTCGACGATTTTGCATCCTACGACGATACCGGAAAGATAAAAGAATCTGCGTATATTCTTGAAAAAGGAAAATACGAATTCTATGTTGGAAACAGTGTTGCAAACGTAGAAAAGCTAGAGCAGACCATTTCTTTGAGAAAGAATGAAATTGTTGCTCAGTTTGAGAAGAGAGCTTATCCGCACAAATTGCACAAGAGACTTTTGAGTGACGGAAAGTACGAAGTTCTCCATATGGATAGCTTCATTCCACCTCAGTCAGAGCTTGATCCGATAGAGGATACTCTTGAGGGAATGCAACCTGCTATAGTTGGACGTGGAAGAAGAAACAGAAACCTTGATTTCAATCCTGAGGTTCCTCAGTTTTCTGATGTTGCCGAGGGCAAAATGAGTTTGGATAAGTTTATGAATTCCCTTCCTATAGAGGGACTCATCCATATCCTTGGCGGACAGCCAAACACCGGTGTGGCAAACACCTTTGGTTTTGGAAACCTGCCTGAGTACGGTGTTCCAAACGTTATGACGGCGGACGGTCCTGCGGGACTTCGAATCGATCCAAAGGTTGGCACGGCATCAACCGCTTTCCCATGTGCTACACTTTTGGCATGTTCATGGAACGAGGATTTGGTTACCGAAGTGGGTAGTGCAGCAGCAAAAGAAGTAAAGGAAAACAATCTTTATGTTTGGCTTACACCGGCCATGAATATTCACAGAAGTCCTCTCTGCGGAAGAAACTTTGAGTATTATTCAGAGGATCCGTTTGTTGCAGGAAAGATAGGAGCGGCTATGGTAAGAGGAATTCAGTCCGAAAACATAGCAGCCAGCGTAAAGCATTTTTGCGCAAACAATAAGGAGACCAACAGAAAATCCAGTGATTCCAGAGTTTCAGAGAGAGCTTTAAGAGAAATTTATCTCAAGGGATTTGAGATTGTTGTAAAAGAGTCCGACCCTTGGACCATCATGTCTTCTTACAACATAGTAAACGGACAGAAAGTCTCTGAATCGTATGATCTTCTCACCGGAATTCTCCGTGAGGAATGGGGATTTAAGGGACTTGTTACCACAGACTGGTGGAACTACGGCGAGCAGTATCTTGAGATAAAGGCCGGAAACGATATCAAGATGGGAACAGGCTATCCTGAGCGTGTAAAAGAAGCATACGACAAGGGCCTCATCACAAAGGATGAGATTAAAAAATGCGCAAAGAGAGTTCTTGAACTCATATTAAAGCTTGACTGATGTCTGGTTTTTGAAAGCAAAACAAGCTAAAACAAATATTCCTGCCATGACTATGGCACAGAGAAGATAAGTAGGTTGAATACCTATATATTCACTTATGCATCCTCCCAGCAGACTTCCGATTATTCGACTCACACCAAAGGTGACAAGAGAAAGGAGACTCTGGGCGGATGCTTTTAATTTGTCATCAGTAACGTCGTTGAGGTAAAGCGCCGGGAAGAATTCAAAGCATGCCAAAACTGTTACACTAGGAATACCTATAAGAATGAATCCCCATACGGAATCAACGAAGGCATAGCCAAGCCATCTCAATCCATTCACAAAGATAGCGAGCTTGACCCAATTCCAGATGGACATCCTTTTATATAGTCTCTCCCCGAAGAAAAGAAAAGGAATCTCAAGAATAATGGATAGAACGGTGATTATACCGGTCATGGCGTTGTTAAAACCTAAGTTTCCCTGAAGCTTTCCGATAAAAGATACGCTGAACATATTTGTGATTTCGGCAAGCCCAAGAATCAAAAGAAGAAGAGCAATCCTTTTATCTTTCAAAAGAGAAAAGTAGCTGACCTTTTCTTTTATTTCATGCTGATGTCCTTCGATTGGAGGAAGAAAATAGGCTATTACAGTACATATCATAAGAAATAAAGCATTCATGAGCAAAATGCCGCGAAGGCTTTTGGTAAAGACAAAGCCAAGGCAAAGTGCGCTTATCTGGTAGCCTAGGGTTCCGAGCAGTCTTATGAATCCGAAATTTCCCCCTTTTTCTTTTACATATTCCAAAGAAATCGCTGACGAAACAGGACCGATTGGCTGAGCCACGGCGGTCATAAGGGTTATGCATATTAGAAGTGGAATAAATTCTAAAGAGAAATGAGCAGCAGCATAAAAGATTGCCGCGAGTGCGCAGGCGATGATAAGTGTGGTTTTCTTGTATTTTTGATTGTCGGTAAATGAGCCCCAGAGCGGCTGAACCAAAACACATACGAAGGCCGGCATGGCATTTAGAATTCCAAGTTCGGCGTCTGAAATGCCTAGCTCACCGAAGTACTTTGACTGAAAAGACATTGCCCCAAGATTCAGAAAATAAATCATATAAAACAGATATAAGCTGAAATGTCCTCTGGTTAGCTTTATATTATGTAATTCGCTCATGTAAGTTTCCCCCAAATACACTAACAGTCTTACTTATTATAATACTTATAAAAAGTTGGATACAACCGTTATCGGTAGAAAAAACAAATTCTTGTGGTATACTTTCATATAATAAACAGTGTAATAAGGGAAGAGTATGAAGAAGAGATTTACCAGTGCTGTAATTGTAATGTGCATATCAGCAGTTTTTATTTTAAATACGGGTGTAGATTTAGCATATGCAACCGAGACAAAACCGGCCCCGGAAGGTGCTTTTGATAAGCCAAAAGAAGAGGGAGAGCCACCTGAGGATTCAATGGCCGGAAATATAAACGCATCAGCAACCTCAGTTGATACGGGAGTCTACTTAAGATGGGATGCCGTAGAGAATGCGACCTCCTACAGAATATGCAAGCTTGTCGACGGAAAATTTGTAGTAATTTCTGAACTGGGCTGTGATGCTTCACATTTCAATGATACGGAAGTAGTTGACGGCGAGACTTATATTTACGGAATTGTAGCCGGTACCGAAGATAAGGGACCAAAGGATAAACTTACAAATTACAAGATTTTAACGATTACCTATAAAGAGAAAGAAAAAAACGAAGTTACAATAGACGAAGACAATACAAAGGTTCAGCTGAATCTTGAAAAGAATTCAGAATCCGAAATAGAGATTACAGAAGAAGTGAATTCTTTGGAGGAGACTGTTTCATCTGATGCCTTGACGGAGAATTCTCAAAACGTAAGCTCGGAAGAAGCTTCAACAGCGCAGACTGAGTATGACAGATTTGCAAATCTTGTAAATCTTAGGATGGAAAACCTTTCCTATGATTACATTATAGAAGCAGATGTGAAGCTTGCCGGAAGCGGAAGTGGATATCATGCGAAGATAGTTATGGGAACTCCCCAGTCAGCCGTGTCTTTCGGAATTCAGTACGATGCAGGAGCCATCGCACCTTATACCGGAAAGACAGTAGCCTTGTTGGAGAACATACAGTCAAACTATAACGGACAGCAGAAGTATGTGAGATTTGCCGAACTTGAAAAATCGAGAACCTACAGATTGATGCTTGGCCTTAACCAAAACGGACACGGAGAGGTCTATGTAAACGGACAATCAGTGGGTACTTTTGAAAACCCTTATGTTGTGTCATCCGGTGAAATAGATATGTGGGTAGAAGGCGCTGCCAGACTGAACGGCGATTATGTTTCTGCAAACTTTTCAAATGTCAGAGCGAGAAAACATGGCGTGACAGCTTACGGAACCAAGGGCGAGATAGTCGATGATTCCACAAGAGCAAACGGAATTAAGTGTTATTCCTCAAACGGTGTGAACGAACTCACAAACGAGGCCTTAAGCATGACAGTTATAGCCGGATCTGTTCATGGAATCGGCGATTGGGACAGCTCTTTCAACAATGCGAGCAGCTTGGCTCACATAAAATTTGAGTAAGAATAAATGCATGATTGTGTTTAGAATAGTAAGGTTTAAAAATATGATTCGAAAAGTTTCAATACCACTCATCCTGATGGCTTTTATGACGGGGTGTGCGGGAAGTTCGGTAAGCGATAAAACAGCTGACAGTACATATAATTCGGAGACAAGAGACGATAACGTGGATGACATTGGAGCAGAGGAGAATGATGCCTCACAGGATGAAGTCACCATCATCATGGCAGGTGACATCCTTCTTCACGATCCGGTGAATGCGGCAGCAAAAAGAGAAGACGGAACCTATGATTACTCAGCAGTATTTGCGAATACCGCTGAGTATATTTCTGCTGCAGATATAGCGATAGTAAACCAGGAAGTAATTATCGGCGGAGAGGAACTTGGCGTTTCCGGTTATCCTAATTTCAATGCTCCGGAGGATGTGCAGACTGCACTTTGTGATGCGGGATTTGATGTCGTTTTGCATGCGACAAATCATGCGTTGGACAGAGGAAAACAGGGAATTCTAAATTGCCTTGACAGTTGGGAAGAAAACCATCCCGAAATAGAAGTAATCGGAATAAATGAGAGCAGTGAAGAGCAGGATGAGATACCGCTTGTAGAGTCGAACGGAATAACTTTCGCCATTTTGAATTACACCTATGGAACGAACGGTATAGCTCTGCCTGATGATATGCCATACGCCGTAAACCTCATGGATGAAGCACATAAGGAAGAAATTAAAGAAGACTTGATTAAAGCTGATGAACTGGCAGATTTTGTCATAGTCTGCCCTCATTGGGGAACTGAATACGTACTTGAACAGACCACGGAGCAGGAACAGTGGGCTTCATTTTTTGCGGAAAACGGAGCAGACCTAATCATAGGAACACATCCGCATGTAATAGAACCAATTGAGATGGTTGGCGATACACTTTGCTACTATTCCCTTGGAAACTTTGTAAATTGGACCAGCGGAGAGGGTGAAGGAGTGGCCAATCGAATGGTCGGAGCTTTGGCAGAGATAACAGTTACACGCGATGAAGCCGGCGAGGCTGTCATAAAAGAATATTCATATGAACCTGTGGTTACGCATGTCACTGAAGGAACTGATGGTGTGACAGTCTACTTCCTTAGCGATTACAATGAGGAACTATCCTTATCTAACGAAATCCGAAAGCAGGATTCGAACTTTGACTATGATTACTGCGTCAACCTTTGCGACAGAGTGTTTGAAGAGTAATCACTGTTATCTCACGTAAAAACGAATCACATCAACATGTCATACCCTTGACATACTGAAATGTCCCGAAACACGCAAATTCATGTGAAAAATGCACAAAATACAATCATCATTTTTGACTATAATCACAAAAATGTGAATTAAAGGTGCCTATTTTATGTTAAACGGTTGACATACATATAAACAAAATATAAAATGCTCATTGTAAAAACAAGACACCTAATTAAGGAGGGGTAAAACTAATGAAAAAGAAAATTGTTTCATTAATGATGGTTGCCGCTATGGCACTTTCGCTTACAGCTTGCGGAAGCACTTCAAACTCAAGCACAGATTCTTCATCTGACTCTAAGGCAGAAACTACAGAGGCTGCTGAAGAGGAGAAGGCAGAGAGCACAGGAGTTTCAATCACAATCTTAAACTCTAAGACAGAGATTCAGACACAGTTTGAAGAGATGGCAGAGGCTTACTCAGCAAAGACAGGTGTTGACGTTGAAGTTTACAACGCTGACACAGATACAACAGTAGCTTCTCAGGTAGCTACAAGATATGCTTCAAACGATCCATACACAATCACAATGGTTGATGCAAAGGACGTTTACTCACTCGCTGATGATTATGCTTATGATCTTAGCTCAGAGGAGTGGGCAGCAAACACTGATCTTGCAATCGAAGTAAACGGAAAGCTTGCTGGTTTCCCTGTTTGCGTAGAGGCAAGAGGAGTTATCTACAACGCAGATGCAATCGAAGCTATCACAGGTGAGACATTTGATCCTTCATCAGTTTCAACACTTGCAGATTTCCAGGCACTTCTCGATACACTTGTAGCAGGTGGTATGGAGCAGCCTGTAGGAGTTCTTAGCGAGTACTGGTCACTCGGAGCTCACTACTTCGCAGAAGTTTATGAGCAGCAGGCAGATCCTGAAAGCTTCGTAAACGGACTTCTTGCAGGAACAGAAGATCTTGAGAACAACGCTAAGTTCAACGAGCTTATGGATACATTTGATACTCTTATCGCATACAACTATGCAAAGGGATCTGCTTCAAACGCAGACCGTGAAGAGACATCTATGAAGCTTGCTCAGGGAGACATCGCTTTCATGTTCGGTGGAAACTGGGATTGGTCAGTAATCAACCAGTATGACTACACAGAGAACATGGGAATCATGCCTGTACCAGAGGATACAACAGATGACACAAACACAAAACTTGTTGGTGGCGGATCTAAGTACTTTATCGTAGACGCATCAGAGAACACATCTGATGAGCAGAGACAGGCAGCTTTAGATTTCCTTAACTGGCTTGTATTTGATGCAGACGGAAACTCATTCCTTACAGTTGACTGTGCACTTGTACCTGCATTCAGCAACATCGATGCATCAGCACTTGATCCACTTTCAGCTTCTGTAAAGAAATATGCAGATGCAGGAGCACTCATCGCAAACTACAACTACCTTCCAGATGATCATATGACATATGTTGGACAGGAACTTATGCAGAAATATCTTGATGAGGCTATGACTCGTTCAGAGCTTGCAACAGCAGTTACTGAATACTTCAAGACAGCAACACCAATCGAGCACTAATTTAACCCGGGGGTCCCTAACCGGACCCCCATTTTTTTACGACGGGCAAAACGTCGGGAGGAAATGTACATTATGAAAACAAATACAATGGGATATAAAGTCAGACAGTATTTGCTTTTTGCAGGGGTTACTACAGCCGTATTTGTGATGGTGGTTATAGTACCGTTTATCTATGGTCTGTATCTCACTATGACAAGCTGGGACGGCGTTTCAAAGAGCAAGCCATTCGTTGGTATTGCAAACTATATTAGCGCCTTTGCCGATTCAGGATACTGGGTATCACTCGGCAGGACATTCATTTACTCCGCTATAGCGGTAATACTTGTAAATGCGGTTGCATTTATTTTGGCTTACCTTGTTACAAGCGGAATCAGGGGACAGAATTTCTTCAGAGCAGGATTTTTCATTCCAAACCTTATCGGTGGTATCGTTCTCGGTTATGTTTGGAAGTTTGTATTCAATAAAGCTTTAGTTTCACTTGGAAATGCAATTACAAGCGGAAACGTAAAATCACTTTTGGCTACGGAAACAGGAGCGATCATAGCTCTTATCATAGTTTCGGTTTGGCAGTACGCTGGATACATGATGCTTATCTACGTGGCAGGTTTCATGAGCGTGCCGGACGAAGTAATAGAAGCGGCAAAAATTGATGGTTGTACAGGAACACAGTCCATCATTCACATATCAATTCCACTTATGACATCTTCATTTGTACAGTGCATCTTCCTTTCAATCACAAGATGCTTCATGGTTTACGACGTAAACCTTTCACTCACAAACGGAGATCCATACGGAAGCAGTGCACTTGCAGCTATGCACGTGTACAACGAGGCATTCGTAAACAAGAATTACGGTACAGGACAGGCCGAGGCACTTATTCTCTTCATAATATGTGCGATTATCGGTGGAATCCAGGTATACGTTGGTAAGAAAGGAGAGGTTCAGGCATGATGGAGAATATCGAAAATGCAGCTGCAGCTCGTAAAAGAAAAATTCGAAACGCGCTTGTGTTTTTACTTCTGATAGTTTTGTTTATTGCTTTTATCTTCCCTTTCATAATGGTAGTAATAAACGTATTTAAGGTAAAAGCTGATATCACTGCAAATCCTTTGGCGCTTATAGGTTCACATGGATTTACTTTAGAGAACTTCCCGGCTGCGATAAAGAAGATGAACTTCTGGAACGCATTCGGAAACTCAGTTATCATTACAACACTTGCAACAATAGGAACCATTTTGCTCTCAGCACTCACAGCATTCCTTATCGTAAGAAATGACTGGAAGGTAAATAAACTCCTTTTCGTGCTTATGATTGCATCAATGGTAATTCCATTCCAGGTACTCATGATTCCTCTTGTATCACTTTACGGTGGAATATTCGGTATCTTAAACCACAGACTCACACTTGTGTTCATGCACATTGGATTCTCGCTCTCAATGGCAACATTCATGTTCCACGGAGCAATTCACACCAATGTTCCTGTTTCTCTTGAGGAGGCAGCAACAATTGATGGATGTACCAAGTGGCAGACATTCTGGAAGGTTGTATTTCCTATTTTGAAGCCGACCATTGCTACGGTAACAATCATTGATGCCATGGCATTCTGGAACGACTATCTTCTTCCTAGCCTTGTTCTCGGAAGAAAGGAACTCTACACACTTCCAATCGCAGCAAAGGTATTCTACGGAACATATTCTACGGATACAGGACTTGTTATGGCTTCATTGCTTCTTGCAATGCTTCCTATCCTTGTACTTTACATGTTCCTTCAGAGATACATTGTCGAAGGTATCACTTCCGGTGCTGTTAAGTAATTGCGGGTTTAAGTTTTAGATATACGAGGAATTAAATATGAAAAAGCTTACAAATGAGTGTATGCTCATTACCTATGCGGACAGCATGGGAAATAACCTGCATGACTTAAAGCAGGTTATGGATAAACATTTTAAAGATGCCGTGGGAGGTATTCATATCTTACCGTTTTTCCCATCTTCGGGAGACAGAGGATTTGCTCCTATGGACTACCACGTAGTGGACAAGACATTCGGAGACTGGTCCGATGTTGAGGCACTTTCAGATGATTATTATCTCATGGCCGATTACATGATAAATCATATTTCGGCTCACAGTGAGTACTACAAAGATTTCCTTCAGAAGAAGGATGAATCAAAATACAAAGATTTATTTATAAGATACAAAGACTTTTGGGAGAACGGCGAGCCTACAGAGCAAGAAGTAGACGCTATCTACAAGAGAAAGCCGAGAGCTCCTTACGTTG
>JAILLZ010000258.1 GCA_024692885.1 Lachnospiraceae bacterium
AGCCTGCAAGAGTATAAGTGTGAGATATGCACACAGCCCGGTTTACCGTATAGGTGGAGACGAGTTTGCGGTTATTTTGACCGGAAGTGATTATTACGACAGAGAATTATTATTTGCCAGCCTTAACAGGGAGGAAGAAAAAAACATCGGCACGGAGCATCCTGTTTTTGCCGCAGGTATGGCAGTGTTTAAAAAAGGCTATGACGATGAATTTGAAGCCGTATTCAGTCGCGCTGACAAATTGATGTATGAAAGAAAATCAAACCTGAAAGCGGGAAATTACCGATAATCGGAATTATTTGATATAGGAGAAGGAGGAAACAAAACAATGGGGTACAAAAAAACTGAAAAAGACGGTTATGTGCTCGTAGAAAACGAGGGAGGAAAAAACGTAGCCAGTGCCAACGGCAGATTTATAGAGGAAGATGGCTTCCTCTTTCGTGATTTGG
Organism: Lachnospiraceae bacterium; assembly: GCA_024692885.1. Lineage (GTDB taxonomy): Bacteria > Bacillota > Clostridia > Lachnospirales > Lachnospiraceae > JAILHT01. Next base: position 450 of record JAILLZ010000258.1, read on the forward strand.
AGGACGACGGAAAGCTCTATCCTTACGAGGATTGGAGACTTACACCGACAGAGAGGGCAAGAGATCTTGCCGGAAGGCTTTCTACTGAAGAGATAGCCGGACTTATGATGTATTCACCGCATCAGATGGTTCCGAGTATGCCGGGAAGCCCGTTTAAGGGTACATACGGAGGAAAGGATTTTCCTGAGGCAAATGTTCCTGCATGGTCAATGTCTGATCAGCAGGCAGATTTTTTGAAGAATGATCATGTGAGATATGTTCTTACAACGATTGTGCAGAGTGCAGAAGTTGCGGCAAAGTGGAACAATACATTACAGAAATATGTTGAGGAACAGCCTCACGGAATACCGATAAACTTTTCATCAGATCCGAGAAACGGCGCTGATGCGGGTGGACAGGAATACAAATCAAAGGGTGATGACATCTCAAGATGGCCTGAAGGACTTGGAATGGCAGCACAGTTTGATCCTGAAGCCTGCCTCAAATATGCAAAGATAATATCAAAAGAATACAGAGCACTCGGCATTTCCACAGCTCTTTCTCCACAGATTGATGTTGGAACAGAGCCAAGATGGATGAGAGTGGAAGATACCTTCGGATGCAGCCCTGATCTTGTTACTGATTATGCAAAAGCTTATTGTGACGGAATGCAGACTACAGACGAAGAGGAAGACGGCTGGGGCAACGATTCAGTGTCTGCCATGTGTAAACACTGGCCGGGAGGAGCACCTTGTGAAGCCGGAAGAGATGCACATTATCCTTACGGAAAATTTGCCGTATATCCGGGTGATTCGTTTGAACTTCACAAACAGCCTTTCCTTCAGGGAGCTTTCAAACTTGATGGACCTACGGAATGCGCTGCAGCGGTAATGCCTTATTACGCAGTTTCATGGGGAAGAGACGTAAAGAATAAAAAGAATGTCGGAAACTCTTACAGCGAGTACCTTATAAAAGATCAGCTCAGAGGAAGATATGAGTATGAAGGAGTGGTATGTACCGATTGGGGTATCACTCAGGATCCTGCTCCGATAATCGATTCCTTCGGAAGCAGATGCTTTGGTGTGGAGGATTTGACAGAGGCTGAGAGACACCTCCTTGCAATCGAAAATGGTGTCGATCAGTTCGGTGGAAACAGCGATATGAAGCCTATTATCGAGGCTTACAATATTGGAGTGAAGAAGTATGGAAAAGAGGCAATGGACGAGAGAATGCAGCGCTCTGCTGTAAGACTTCTCATGTCGAGCTTCAGATGTGGACTTTTCGACAATCCATACCTCGATCCTGAAAACAGTAAAAAGATAGTTGGATGCAAGGAATATGTTGATGCGGGATACAAAGCACAGCTTGCATCGGTTGTAATGGTTAAAAACCAGAGCGCTCCGGGAGAAAAAAACACACTTCCTTTAAAGAAGGGACTTAAGGTTTATATTCCAAACAGACATATAGATGCGAGAAAGACTTTCTTCAGAGGTGATGCGCCTGCTCAGGATATCGATCCTGTAGAGGGAATGGATATCACTTCATATTTTGAGAGAGTGGATTCACCTGAAAAGGCAGATGTTGCCATCGTATTTATGGAGAGCCCGTTGTCGGACGGCTACAGCAGTGAAGATTTGAAGAACGGAGGAAACGGTTATCTTCCTATCATGCTTCAGTACAGACCTTATACCGCTACTGCAGCAAGAAAGGTTTCCATCGGTGGAGGAGATTTCAGAGAGAACTTCACCAACAGAAGCTATGCCGGAAAGACAAACAAAGCATTTAACGAGAGCGACCTTGACAATCTTTTGAATACAAAGAAAGTCATGGGCGATAAAAAAGTAATATGTGTTCTTCGTATGCATAATTCCACGGTTCCAACCGAGTTTGAAAAATACTCGGATGCAATTTTGGTTGAGTTCGGTGTACAGAAGAGCGCAATATTTGATCTTATTACAGGAAAGGCAGAGCCGAGTGCAATGCTTCCTGTTCAGATGCCTGAGTCAATGGAAAATGTTGAAGCACACTGCGAGGATAAGCCATTTGACATGACTCCGTACAAAGATGTTATCGGAAACGAGTATCAATTTGGATTCGGATTGAATTTTAAGGGTGTCATAAATGATGAAAGAAAGCGAAGATATGAGATTTAACGAGAATAATGAAGCCGCTCCTATAGATATCATGAAGGAGCTTCTCAGATTTAAAAATGCAAAAAAGCTTGCTGCGGAACAGCTTTTGGAATTGTATGAGAAGGTTTTTTCCGATATCGGAGAGGAGGGCGCTTCGATAATCATGGCTTATCAGGCCATGCTCGAAGATCCTGAATTCATCGATGAGATTAAAACAAGAATAAAAGAGGAGGGGATGACGGCGGAAAACGCCGTTGCCTCCACCGCCGAAAGGCTCGAAACATTCATCGGTGATCTTGACGATGAGTATATGAAGGCAAGGCGCAATGATATAAAAGATGTTGCCGGAAGACTCATAGAATGTCTTCAGGGAATCTGATTACAGCATCTCTTTATATGGGTAGAGGTATTCAAGCCTCTTTTCAAATTCATGCGAAGACATAGGTTTATCGAAGAAGTATCCTTGTATAACTATGTCTTCTTTTATATTTCTGAGATAATTAATCTGCTGTTCGGTTTCCACTCCTTCTACGATTATGTCCATATCAAGCTCGTTTAACATGTGAATAACATTTTTGAACAAAATGTCCTCTTTGCGATTCTGACTGTTGATATTGTCCACGAAAGTTTTATCCAGCTTAACCACATCAAATTGCAGAGATTTGAAAAGTGAAAGTGAGGAGTAGCCGGTTCCGAAGTCGTCCATTGCCACAGCGACACCATGGTCATGCATGCTTTCAATAAACTGCGTAAGGGCACCAACATCCCCGTATCCCGACGTCTCGGTCAATTCTATTTCAAGGAACGAAGTATCTATTTTATATTTGTCTATTATTGCGATGGTATGATCGATGACATACTTATCCTTAAGGTTTTCCTTGGAATAATTGACGGAAACTCTTACGGGACGAATGCCCTTGTTCATCCAGGATTTAATATCTTTACATACTTCTTCCAATATGTAGTAATCCAAATCTTTAATATGTCCGTTCATTTCAAGCGCAGGAAGAAATTCTGCCGGAGGAATGAGACCGTCTTCGTTCAGCCATCTGGCAAGAGCTTCGCAACCCTTTATCTGTCCGGTACTGAGTTCAACCTTAGGCTGATAATAAGGTAGAAATTCTCTTGATATGAGTGCGCGAGGAAAAGCAGCTGAAATACGTTTTGAATGTATATTTCGCTGCATCATTTCATTATTGAATACAACTCTGTCACCAAGCCCCTGTTTTCCGGCGTTCATGGCGATAGATGCGTTTTCCATAGCCTCTTCCAAAGTGGCTTCTTTGGTAATATGGAAAACACCCGCAGTTGCGTTTAAAACCAGAGTGACATTTTCACCTTCCGGACTGACAGCGTTTATTCGCTGGTCGCTCAATCCGAAAAGGAAATCTTCAAGCTTATCGTTTCTTATCAATATTATGAAGTTATTTCCTCCGGCTCTGGCAACAACCCCGTTTTCCTCTCCAACCAATGTGAGAAGCTGTCTGGAATATTTCTTTAAGACCTCATCGCCTTTTTGACCGCCGAGACGTCTGTTTACATATTTAAAGTCTTTTATATTTAGGAATACACAGCTGTAATCCGAAAGATTACCGCTTTCATGCATTCTCATTCCGAGATCACGCAGACCAAGGCTGTTTTGAAGACCGGTCAGGCTGTCAACATAGATGGCATTTTTAATACCGTAAACCAGTCTCTTTCGGCTCATTAAAACGTGGATTATTCTGATGAACACTTCCAAGGTGAGAAGGTCGTCCTCGAAGCAAAGTGCATTTTTGGTCATAACGACAGAAATCTTGCACTTTTCGTTTGCTACCACCGGAAAATCTATGATCAGGGATTTGGACTCGTCGGCGAGACCGTTTCCGAAGGAACCGGTGAAATGCTGAACGGAACCCGATATATTAAAAATGTTAGGAAGTATTTCAATATCGACATCTATCCGGGCAACACATAGTCTTACCGTCAGATAATGAAAATCATCATTTAACAGATTGAAAAAATCATCGATGGTGTTCACATCGGATTCGATTGCTTTGATTAAATTGTTGATGTCAGAAATTTTAACCTTTTCAGACATGTAGACCTCCCCGTTTCCCAAATGGTAAAAATGAACAAGTCACCCCTAACAAGTGAGCGTATACAATATTATATCATATAAATAGGGAATAAGTAATCACTTTCATCTTGCAAGTGTGGAAAATTGTGCTATAATCGGTGAGGTTATTGTGTTTAGTAGAATTTGAGGAAAAACAATGAGAAGAGAAGACGTTAGAAACATAGCAATTATAGCCCACGTTGACCACGGCAAGACTACTCTTGTTGATGAATTACTTAAGCAGAGTGGTGTGTTCAGAGAGAATCAGGACGTTCAGGAAAGAGTCATGGACTCAAATGATCTCGAGAGAGAAAGAGGAATCACAATCCTTTCAAAGAACACAGCCGTATATTATAAGGATGTAAAAATTAACATTATAGATACTCCGGGACATGCTGACTTCGGTGGAGAGGTTGAGCGTGTACTTAAGATGGTAAACGGAGTAGTCCTTCTTGTAGATGCTTTTGAGGGAGTTATGCCTCAGACAAAGTTCGTTCTCATGAAGGCACTTTCACTTAATCTTCCGGTTATCGTTTGTCTCAACAAGATTGACAGACCGGAGGCAAGACCGGACGAAGTTATAGACGAAGTACTTGAGCTTTTCATGGATCTCGATGCAAGCGACGAGCAGCTTGACTGCCCATTCCTTTTCGCTTCAGCTAGAGACGGATATGCCATGAAGGATTTGAATGATCCGAAGACAGACATGATAGATCTTTTTGATACTATCATTGATTACATTCCTGCTCCGGAGGGAGACCCTGAAGCAGATACACAGGTTCTTATCAGTACAATCGATTACAACGAGTATGTTGGAAGAATCGGTGTAGGTAAGGTGGACAACGGATGCCTTAAGGTAAACCAGGAGGCAGTTCTTGTTAACCATCACAATCCTGAAAAAAAGGAAAAGGTACGTATCAGCAAACTCTATGAGTATGACGGACTCAACAAGGTTGAGGTTGCTGAAGCTAAGTTTGGTTCAATAGTAGCTATTTCAGGAATCGCAGATCTTCATATCGGAGATACAATCTGCTCACCTGAGAATCCGGTTGCTATTCCTTTCCAGAAGATTTCAGAGCCTACACTCTCAATGAACTTTATCGTAAACGACAGCCCACTTGCAGGTCAGGAAGGAAAGTATGTCACATCAAGACATATCAGAGACAGACTTTTCAGAGAGCTCAACACAGACGTAAGTTTGCGTGTTGAGGAGACAGACAGCCCTGACAGCTACAAGGTTTCAGGACGTGGAGAACTTCATCTTTCAGTTCTTATCGAGAACATGAGAAGAGAGGGATATGAGTTCGCTGTCAGCAAGGCAGAGGTTCTTTACCATTACGACGAAAACGGTAAGAAGCTTGAACCAATGGAGCTAGCTTATGTAGATGTTCCTGATGAATTTACCGGAACAGTTATTTCAAAGCTTTCAACAAGAAAGGGAAATCTTCTCGGAATGAAGAATATCGCCGGAGGATACACCAGACTTGAGTTCAGAATCCCTTCAAGAGGTCTCATCGGATATCGTGGAGACTTCCTTACAGACACAAAGGGTAACGGAATTTTGAATACCATCTTCGACGGATATGAGCCATACCTCGGAGATATCCAGTACAGAAAGCAGGGATCGCTCATAGCTTTCGAGACAGGAGAGTCTGTCACATACGGACTTTTCTCAGCTCAGGACAGAGGAACACTTTTCATCGGACCTGGTGAGAAGGTTTACGCCGGAATGGTTATCGGTTCTTCTTCAAGAGCAGAGGATATCGAGCTTAACGTATGTAAGAAGAAGCATCTTACAAATACAAGATCTTCATCTGCAGATGAGGCGCTTACACTTGTACCGCCAAGAGTTTTGAGTCTTGAGCAGGCTATCGACTTTATCGATACAGATGAGCTTCTCGAGGTTACACCTGAGAGCTTAAGAATCAGAAAGAGAATACTTGATCCTACTTTGAGAAAGAGAGCAGGATTTAAGAAGCAGTAATTATTATGGAGAATCGGTTAATGCCGGTTCTCCATTTTTTATATTCTCCGGTGACAGATTTTAGAATTCTTTAGAAATAATAGCTTTTAAATTTTAGATTTAGAGTGGATAATAGCGATATAAAGAAATGATACAAGGGAGATTTTGACATGAAAAAGAAGATAATTGCTGCCATGATGCTTGGAGCTGCAATGGTTTTTGCAGGCTGCGGTTCAAATGGCGCAAATGATAGTGCAAAAAATACAACAGAAAGTGCAGCGGAAGTAGAGAGCGAAGTTCAAACTGAGGTTGGAACTGAAAGCCAGACCGAGGCAGAGTCTGAGAAGGTCGAGGACAGTACTGAAAAAACGACAGAGTCAGGGGCAGAAACAGCTGAGGTTCCGAGTACATTGACATTTGAAGATTTAAAGCTTAAGGAATTCACTTTCTCAAGCGGAGCCGGCGGATGGAGCACCTATCTTCACATCGACAAGGACGGTTCATTTACCGGAAGCTACGGAGATTCCGATATGGGAGACGTAGGCGAGGGATATGAGTACGGTGTTTACTATTACTGTGATTTTACCGGACATTTTGAAGAGCCGGTAAAGGTGAACGACTATACATATTCTCTTAAGATAAAAGATTTTTCCACAGGCGACAAAACAGAGCCTGAAATAATAGACGGAATAAAGTACATTCCTTCAGGTCCTTACGGCATGGAAAACACTGATGAGGTTTTGATTTACCTCCCGGGAACACCGATAAGCGAACTTCCTACGGAATTCGTAGAGTGGGTAAGCATGCCGATGGCTGCAAATTATGAAGAGTCAGACACGATAGATTTTTACGGACTTTACAATCCGGTTGAAAAGGATGGATTCTTCAGCTACGACGGAGAGGACCCTGACCCATACAAGCTTGATGAATTCTTTGAAAACACCTATGCATCGGTGGATGATGAACTTGCTGCCGTAGAGGAAAAGGCAAAAGAAATCGAAGATGCACTTGGCGAAGATTCAACACAGTATGAGCTCAACATGAATGCTATGTGGCTTGCAACCGTTTGGGACAAAGAGCTTAACAGCCTCTGGGGCAGACTTAAGGAAACACTACCTGAGAGTGAAATGACTGCACTTACAGCAGAAGAAAAAGAGTGGATTACTAAGAAGGATGCGGCTGTTGAAGAGGAAGGCGCAATTTATGAAGGTGGAAGCATTCAGCCACTCATCATGGATACCAAGAGAGCTGAGCTTACGGAAGAGCGTGTGAAATATCTCGCAGAAATTCTAAAATCCTACTAATTCAGACGAGACCTCTGTTATGTGACAGAGGTCTCTTTTTTTATGCGCATAAATATAAAGAATTTCAATTGTCGCGCAAATTAAACAATTTCGCAAAACCATATGTATTTACTGACTCGAATACGTATATTATTTTATAATTCGAATATTGAAATGTCAGAAAAGAAGTAATACATTATAAATGTCACACAATATTATTTGCATCAAATTTTTTTCTTAGGAAGGTAGTATGTTGTATGAAAAAATGGTTTCGAAATTTGAAAATTGGAGTAAAGATTAGTTTGGTTGTATCTCTTGTTCTGGTTTTAGGTTTGGGATCAGTCATGATGGTTACTGTGAGTGAGGTTCAAAAGACCACGAAAGAGGATGCAACCAATAGATTAGGTGAATTGGTTAATTCAAGAGCAACGTATGTAAATGCATTTATTGATCAATATAGGAATTATTTTAGAGGCGTAGCAAGCATGCCTGTGGTTATAGATGCATTATCTAATCCCGAGGATACGGAAAAAGTAGCAAGTGTACAGGATGCGTTAGAAAGATATGCTGCTTCCAGAGATGATATGGAAGGCCTTTTTGTTACTACACCTGAGACATATATACTTGCACATTCAAATACGGCTGCCGTTGGAGCATCCATTTCAGATGATCCCGACGTATGGGAAGATAGAAAAAACGGAGTTGAAGCCGCAGAAAATAATATATGGTTCCGTGGGGCTGTCACAAGCACATCAACCGGTGCGATAGTCGGCAACATTTATGCTGGTGTATATGATGAATCCGGTAATTTCATCGGGTTTGCCGGAGGTGGATGCTTCCTTCAGACACTTACAGAAGAAATTTACAATATGGATTTGAATGGATATGAGGAAGCTGATTTTTATCTGATTAACGTATCTGCAGAGAATTATATAATGTCTGCGAATGAGGAAGAGATAGGCCAGCCGATAACAGAAGATGACTATGAGGTTTTGGAAGCTGCAAAGGTTAACGAAAAAGGAGTAATGGAATATACAGATTCCGAGACAGGAGTTGTCTCTATTTTGGCTTACGAATATATACCGGAATATGACATGGTAGCATATATATGTGACTCCCAAAGTGAAATTTTCGAAGATGTCAATCAATTGACAAGGGTGATTGTAATGCTTTGTGTACTGATTTTGATAGTCAGTCTTGCAGTAATTATTATCACGACAAAGATTATTTCCGGCGAGATTACATATATTACTAGCGTGATTCAGGAAGTTGGTACACTGGATTTGACAAAGACCGAAAAGCTTGAAAAATACGATGGAAGAAAAGATGAAATCGGTAAAATTGCTATGGCAACCATAACACTGACCGATGCAGTGCGTGATGCTGTAGTTCGCCTGATCCAGAAAGCCGGAGATTTGTCACAATCTTCCGGTGACATGCAGGATAATACGAATCAAACAGCACAGTCTATGGGGCATATCAACGGCGCTGCCTCTGAATTGGCGAATACTGCGAGCAGTACGGCGGAAAATATCACCGATATTTCAATTCAGATGCAGGATGTGGAAAGCATTATGGAACAGAGCATAACTAATACGAAAATGCTTTCCGATGCCTCAAATGCTATTCGTTCTACTGTAAATGGCGGAAAAGAAAATGTAGAAGATTTAAAGGATATTTCTACTCAGTCACTGGATGCCTTTGAGAAGATTTTTGTGGGAATAGACAATATAGCGCAGAGTGCCGCTAAGATTTCTGAAGCAAGTGATATGATTAAGTCCATAGCGCAGCAGACGAATCTGCTTTCTTTAAATGCATCAATTGAGGCTGCTAGAGCAGGAGAAGCCGGCAAGGGATTTGCGGTTGTAGCGGATGAAATCAGAAACCTGTCAGATCAGTCATCCCAGTCAGTTGAAACTATTAATGAAATGCTCGAAGATCTTCAGAAAAACACTGAAAATGCCGTAAAGCAAAGTGAGATGGTTCGTGACTGCGTAAACAAACAGCAGGCATCCGTTCAGGAAACAGCAGATAGTTTCGAAGGAATTGCAGATCAGATAAGCAGTGTAAACGATGCTATTGACGGCTTGGATGAGGCAAACAAATCATTGGAACAGGGAGTTCGAAAAATAGCTGATTCCATTAGTAATCTCTCTGCAATCTCTGAGGAAAATGCAGCAACAGCTCAGGAATTAAATGCGACAACAGAGAGTGTGAACAATAACGTGGAAGACTTGGATATACAAGGTAAGGATGTTGCGTCTGCTGCCGTAGAGTTACAGGAAATAGTTGGTATTTTTAAGACAGAAGCTGGTAACAGTTCTGCACCTGAACCGGATACACCGGCGCAAGACACCGGAAGTGATGATGTTATATAGTAATTAAATCTAACACCCCTGCTTTTTTTGCAGGGGTGTTTTTTGGCATAACAGAGTCTTTTATTTTCCTTTGTGAAGTGATAGAATTTATGGGAGTATCGATTATTATAATATAGCCGTAATGGTTGGAGGTAGAACGTTGGTACAGATATATTGCGGAGAAGGACATGGTAAAACATCTGCAGCATTGGGGAATGCTGTCAGAAAGGCATCTGAAGGAAAAAGCGTCATCTTTATCCAGTTTTTAAAGGGAAAGGCCATAGAGTTTGAATACTTGAAGCGCCTGGAGCCGGAGATTAAGATTTTCAGATTTGAAAAGAACGGCGGACTGTTTGAAGAACTGACTCCGGAGCAGCAGAAAGAAGAAATCATCAACATGAAGAACGGCCTGAATTTTGCCAGAAAGGTGCTCTCCACAAGGGAAAGCGATATAGTCGTTCTTGATGAAATCTTGGGACTTGCAGATATGAAGGCTATAGATATTCAGGATATTTTGAATGTCATAGACGCAAGGGCAGACGATGTGGAACTCATCCTCACGGGAAGAGTGCTCAATCCTGAGATTGCCAAAGTAGCAGACGTTATTTGTGTATTGAACGAGAGGTAGGATTAAAAATGGAAATATTTAGAGGAGCCGGAGTAGCCATTGTCACTCCTATGAAGGACAACGAGGAGGTAAACTACGACAAGCTTGAAGATCTTATAGATATGCAGGTTAAAGGCGGTACAGATTGTATCGTTATAGCCGGAACCACAGGAGAGAGCGCATGCCTTTCCATGGAGGAGCATAAGGAGGTTATCGAGGCAGCTGTCAAGTTTACAAATCACAGAATCCCTGTTGTTGCAGGAACAGGTTCAAACAGCACCGAAACAGCAATTCAGCTCTCTAAAGAGGCTGAGGAAGCCGGAGCAGACGGACTTTTACTTGTTACACCTTACTACAACAAGGCTACGCAGGAAGGCTTGATTGCACATTATACAAAGGTTGCAAAAGCAGTAAAGACACCTATCATCCTTTACAATGTTCCCGGAAGAACAGGATGCAATATTCTTCCTGAGACAGTTGCCTATCTTGTAAAGAATGAGCCAAACATTGTTGCATTAAAGGATGCAACAGGAAATATGACACAGACAAGCCGAACAATGAATCTTTGTGATGGAAAGCTTGATCTTTATTCAGGTGAGGATGCAATTGTTCTTCCTACACTTGCAATCGGAGGAAAAGGTGTTATTTCTGTATGGTCAAATATTGCACCTAAGGATGTTCATGATATGTGTCAGGCATTCTTTGACGGAGATATCGAGACTGCAAGAAAGATTCAGATGAAGGGAATCACACTTGTGGATGCTCTTTTTTCAGAGGTAAGTCCTGCACCTATTAAAGAAGCAATGAACATGATGGGAATGGAAGTCGGACCACTCAGATTGCCACTCGTTTCTGTAAAGGAAAGCACAAAGGCACTCTTGAAGGCTGAGATGGAGAAGTACGGACTTCTTTAATTGAGTTTGGATTAAAGAAATATCATTTAAGAACAATAAGATTCTTACGAACGATAGTTTTGATTGGCATTGAATTAACAGAGGGACTTGGAGACTATGGTTAGAATTATAATGCATGGCTGTAACGGCCATATGGGACAGGTAATAAGCAAAATAGTCGAGGAAGACGCTTCGGCTGAGATCGTAGCAGGAATAGATGTTGCAGACCTTGGAATCTGCAAATATCCTGTGTTTACTGATTTCGCGTCAGTAAATGTGGAGGCAGATGCCATCATAGATTTTTCTACTGCAAAGGCAGTTGATAAGCTTCTCGATTTCTCTGCGGAAAAGCAGATACCGGTTGTACTTTGTACCACGGGACTTTCCGACGAGCAGCTTAAGAAGGTTGAAGAGACAGCAAAGAAGGTAGCTGTATTAAAATCGGCAAATATGTCGCTTGGTATAAATACAATGTTTGATCTTCTTGAGAAGGCTACAGCAGTATTTGCACCAGCGGGATACGACATTGAGATAGTCGAGAGACATCACAACCAGAAGCTCGATGCACCGAGCGGAACAGCTGTTGCCATAGCAGATGTCATAAATGAGACAATGGATAAACAGTACACCTATGTTTATGACAGAAGCACAAGACGTGAAAAGAGACATAAAGATGAAATCGGAATATCAGCAGTTCGTGGCGGAACGATTGTCGGAGAACATGAGGTAATTTTTGCAGGACAGGATGAGGTTTTCGAACTTAAGCACACAGCATACTCAAAAGCCATTTTTGGCAAGGGAGCAGTGGAGGCAGCAAAGTACTTGAAGGGCAAACCTGCCGGACACTATGACATGCGTGAAGTTGTTAAACAATAAACTGAATTAATAAATCGATGAGTATGTATAAAATCACGCATCTGGTTTTTAAGAACGAAAATTGATTTCGAAAATTAAAGTTTAAGGGAGAAAGTATATGCCAAGAGCAGGAGGAGGCGGTGGCGGCGGCCACTCATTTGGAGGCGGACATTCCATGGGGCATTCCGGTGGAGGTCATTCATTAGGCGGTAGCAGATCCGGAGGAAGTTTCGGAGGAAGCCGAGCGGGAAGCGGTTCATCGGGAAGAAGCTTCAGCGGCGGTTCTTCAAGAAGAAGCTACAGCTCGGGAAGAGGATATTCCGGTGGAATGGGACCTATGTTTGGCGGCCCGAGAGTGTCTCGAAGAAGAAACGTCGGCGGCATGGGAGGCGCTCCTGTAGCCGGAGGCGGCATGGGATGCGGAGGCGGATGCCTCACGACAATACTTGTTGTCGTTTTTGCGTTGATCCTTATAGCTTTTATCGGATCGATGATGGGAAGCGGAAGCAGTTCATCAGGCGGATTATCCACTGTTACAAACACGAAGAACAGGGAGAAGATTGAGAGCGGAAACGCATACATAAACGATTGTATTATCGATGAACTCGGATGGTTTGATAATATCAGCAAAACCGAATCCGAACTCAAAGAATTTTGGGAAGATACGGGAGTTCAGCCATATATCATTTTGAAGGCATACGACAGCAGCCTTAAAACAAATGATCAAAAACAGGATTGGGCAAACTCTTATTACGATGATAATTTCACAACGGAAAACATTTTCCTCTATGTTTATTTTGCAGAGGAAGATACAGACAACGATGTTGGCCGCATGGTTTACACAAACGGACTTGAGACCTCATCGGTAATGGATTCCGAGGCGGTCGAAATCTTCTGGAACTACATCGATAAATACTGGTATTCAGACCTCAGCACCGACGAACTTTTCATTACGGTGTTCACCAAGACCGGAGATACCATAATGACAAGAAGCACCACATCAAATGATGTAGCACTTGGATTTGTTGTATTACTTGTTGTGGTAGCCATCGGTGTAACCGTTGTTGTTGTCATAAAAAAGAAAAACGAGAGAGCCAGAGAGAAGGCAAAGGAGGACCAGGAAATCCTTAATACACCTATCGATGACATGATAAAGGACAAGACTGACGATCCTACGGATAAATATCTGTAATACGAACAGATTGTTAAAGAAAAAAAGAGATTAAAGTTGTATAATTACAAATAGATTGTACAAGGAGGAGGTACGCTATGAGTTTTATGGACACACTGGGAAGAATCCCAAAGATTTTGGAGGCAAATATCAATGCTATCCTCGATAAGGCTGAGGATCCTGCAAAGATGATTGACCAGCTTCTCGTTGATTACAAGAGAGACCTTGTTGATGTCAAGAGAGACACAGTTGAGGTTATGGCAAATCTCGAGATGGCAAAGAAAAAACTCGATGAGTGCGAAGCAGAGATAGCAAAGAAGGTTACCGCAGCTCAGAACGCATTAAAGCAGGGACAGGAAGAGGACGCAAGAAAGATTCTCGCTTCAAAGCAGAATCTTGAGAAGACAAGAGATTCTTTGCAGCAGAACTATGATGTTTGCAAGCAGAACGCAGACACCATGAGAGAAGGCTACAACAGACTTGTCACAAATATCGAGGAACTTGAGCAGAGAAAGGATGCCGCTAAAGCAAAGATTTCTCTTGCTAAAGCTCAGGAGCAGATTAACAAGACTGCAACAATCGCAAGCTCTTCAAAGGTTGTTGATTCCTTCGCAAAATACGAAGCTCAGGCAGACAAAGCTCTCGCAAAGGCCAATGCTTCAGCAGAGCTCGACAAAGAAGTTCAGTCTGCAGCAGATCTCACAGAGAAATATGCCGGCGGAGCAAACAGCACATCAGTTGATGATGAGCTCGAAGCTATGAAGGCACAGCTTGGACTGTAAAAAATTGTCGATTACATAATATGAAATACGCTAAGACTGCACTGTTATGGTGCAGTCTTATTTATGTTATACGTAAGATTTTGCTAATGAGGCGATAGGATGTCGCAAGCGACATTATTTATCAATATGTAGTATAATAATCCCTGTATGAAAAATATTTTTACATATGGGAGGAGTATCATGACAGAAAATGCAATGCTTGAAATTAGGAACTACTCTAAGACATACGGAGAGGGAAAGAAGGCGGCGGACAACGTGTCGCTTTCTGTTATGAAAGGCGATATTTACGGATTCATCGGTCATAACGGCGCAGGAAAATCAACAACCATCCGTGCGGTGGTTGGCGTTTTGGATTTTACCGAAGGTGAGATTTTTATAGATGGACATTCGGTTAAGAATGAACCGATAGAATGCAAGAAAGTTACTGCTTACATTCCGGACAATCCGGACCTCTACGAAAACCTGACGGGAATACAGTATTTAAATTTTATTGCGGATGTTTTTGACATAGGCGCAAAGGAACGTCAGGAACAGATAACAAAATACGCAGATATGTTTGAGATAACCAATGCACTGGGA
>JAILLZ010000261.1 GCA_024692885.1 Lachnospiraceae bacterium
GAAAACAACGGGATACATGAAATAAAGTTGAAAAAGAGGGGGAAAGTAATCATGGGAATACTGGCTGCATTTATGGTTCCTCATCCGCCTATGATAATACCTGAAATAGGTAGAGGCAGAGAGGAGTCCGTACGGGAAACGATAGACGCCTATGAAAAAGTAGCGGGTGAGATAGCAAAGCTTAAGCCTGAAACTATCATTATCACAAGTCCACACAGCATCATGTATGCGGATTATTTCCATATCTCACCGGGCAGGGGCGCAAAAGGTTCGTTTTCGGAATTTGGTGCACCGGAAGTTTCATTTAACGAGACCTACGATGAAATACTGCGAGATAAAATATGCGAGAAGGCCGAGAAGAACGGTATTTCTGCAGGAACACTGGGAGAAAAGAAACCCGAGCTCGATCACGGAACAATGGTGCCTCTTTGGTTTATCAGAAGAAAATACTCGGGTGGCAAAATAATACGCATTGGCCTATCTGGGTTTGGGTTGTTTGAACATTACAAACTGGGAGAGTGTATAAAAGAAGCTGTCGATGAAACAGGCAGAAACGTTTGCTTTGTGGCGAGCGGAGATTTGTCCCACAAACTTCAGGAATACGGTCCGTACGGTTTCGACCCGGAGGGACCGGTCTATGATGAGAAAATAATGGACGTGGCAGGACGAGCAGCATTTGGTGAGATGCTTGAATTCAAAAATGAACTCTGCGAAAAAGCGGCAGAGTGCGGACACCGTTCGTTTGTGATAATGGCAGGCGCTCTTGACGGTGTAAGCGTAAAAGCAAAAGTGTATTCACACCAGGGTGTGACGGGAGTTGGATATGGAATAGCATCATTCTATCCGATTGGGACAGATGAGAACCGCCACTTCAGGAAAAAACGCATGGAACAGCTTAGGGCAGATTTGGGAACAGGAAAAAAAGATAAAGACCCATATGTATCATTGGCAAGACAGACAGTGGAAAGCTATATTTTGACGGGCAATGTTACTGAGTTGGAAAATTATGTCCTGAATGGTAAAGCCCGTAACAATGAAACAAATGTATTCGAACGTAGTACTTCAGGTATTGCAAATGAGTTGCCGCAGGAAATGCTTGAAAAAAGGGCAGGTGCCTTTGTCTCCATTCATAAAGAGGGGCAACTCAGAGGATGTATCGGAACCATCCTTCCTACCACCGCGTGCCTTGCAAAAGAGATAATTCAAAATGCCATCAGCGCATCCACAAGGGACCCGAGGTTTAATCCAATAGGACCTGAGGAACTGACAGCTCTTGAAATCAGTGTGGATGTTTTGAGTGAGCCGGAGAGTATAGATTCACCGGATAAACTGGATGTAAAAAAATACGGAGTAATCGTCACCTCGGGATCAAAACGAGGTTTGCTCCTTCCGGACCTTGATGGTGTTGACACGGTTGAAGAGCAGGTTGCCATAGCGAGAAGAAAGGGCGGAATAAGGCCTGAGGAGCCTATACAGCTTCAAAGATTTGAGGTCATAAGACATATATAAAAAGTCATTTATAAACAAAAAATAAATTATTAGCACTCACTATTGACGAGTGCTAATAATGGTGCTATAACATAATCAGATTAAGGAAATAAGTCCTTGAAATATAGAAAAACACGACTGAAGGTCGCGAACTGGAATGGAGGAATTGATTATGTTGATGCCTAGTATTTTTACACATGATTTTATGGATGACTTTTTTGATGACTTTACAAAGCCGGTAGCACATGCGATCAGACCACAGCATATGATGAGAACCGACGTCAGCGAGAATGAGAAAGGTTATAAACTGGAGGTTGAACTTCCTGGATATAACAAAGAGGATATCTCAGCTGAACTCAATGACGGTTATCTCACCATAAATGCAAAAAAGGAAACCAACAACGACGAGAAGGACAAAGACGGAAACTACATCAGAAGAGAGAGATACACGGGAAGCTGTCAGAGAACCTTCTATGTTGGTGAGGAAGTAGAGCAGGAAGACATTTTTGCAAGATTTGCAGACGGAGTTCTTACTCTCGATATTCCAAAGAAAGAGAAAAAGCCTGAGGTAGAGCAGAAGAAATTCATAGCTATCGAGGGATAAAGCCAATACAAACACTTCTTATGTAAAACATGTGAGATCAAGCGGTGCCGGGGCATATTTAAATGCCCCGGTTTCTGCATAACATGAGTAGAATTGAAAAAAATATAAAAAATGTCAGAGAAAAATGAAAAAGTATAAATAAAAACGTTAGATAATAGAATAGAAAACGGGGTGAGGAAATGAACATACAGAAATTTACACAGAATTCAATCAAGGCCATACAGGATTGCGAGAAGCTTGCTTACGACTACGGTCATCAGGAAATCGAGCAGGAGCATCTTCTTGTGGCTCTTTTAAATCAGGAAGATGGGCTTATTTTAAAACTCATCGAAAAGATGGAAATAAATAAGGAGCATTTTGTAAACAATGCGGTTTCTCATCTTGAGAGCAGACCAAAAGTCTACGGAGACTCTCAGGTATACATGGGAAAGAACCTGAATCAGGCACTTATGTACGCGGAGGACGAGGCTAAGGCCATGGGCGACAGCTATGTTTCCGTGGAGCATATTTTCCTTTCCATGATGAAGCACCCGAACAAAGCTATAAAGGAAATCTTCAAAGAATACGGAATAACCAGAGAAAGATTTCTTACAGCACTTCAGGGTGTAAGGGGAAACAGAAAGGTTGTTTCGGACAATCCGGAAGCCACATACGACACGCTTGAGCAGTACGCCATTGATATGACAGAGGCTGCCCGTGAAAACAAGATGGATCCGGTTATAGGAAGAGATTCCGAGATAAGAAACGTCATAAGAATCCTTTCAAGAAAAACAAAAAACAATCCGGTCCTTATCGGTGAACCCGGAGTAGGAAAAACAGCCGTTGTCGAGGGACTTGCACAGCGAATAGTCAGAGGAGACGTTCCGGGTGCATTAAAGGACAAGAAGCTTTTCTCATTGGATATGGGAGCCCTTATTGCCGGAGCAAAATACAGGGGCGAATTCGAGGAGAGACTTAAGGCGGTTCTCGAGGATGTAAAAAACTCAGACGGTCAGATAATTCTTTTCATAGATGAGCTTCATACCATAGTTGGAGCCGGAAAGACTGACGGTGCGATGGACGCAGGTCAGCTGTTAAAGCCAATGCTTGCCAGAGGTGAACTCCATTGTATCGGAGCAACCACCCTTGACGAGTACAGGGAGTACATAGAAAAGGATGCTGCCCTTGAGAGAAGATTCCAGCCGGTAATGGTTGACGAGCCAACCGTTGAAGATACTATTTCAATTTTAAGAGGTTTGAAAGACAGATACGAAGTGTTCCACGGAGTAAAGATTGCGGACGGTGCACTTGTTTCTGCGGCAGTGCTTTCAAACAGATACATTTCTGACAGATTCTTGCCTGATAAGGCTATCGATTTAGTCGATGAGGCCTGCGCTCTTGTTAAGACAGAGCTTGATTCAATGCCTGCAGAGCTTGACCAGATGAACCGAAAGATCATGCAGCTTGAAATCGAAGTAACTGCATTAAGAAAAGAGACTGATAATTTGAGCCGTGAAAGACTGGCAAGTCTTGAGAAAGAATTGGCAGAGCTTAAAGACGAGTTTACGAATAAAAAGGCTCAGTGGGACAACGAGAAAAACTCGGTTGAAAATGTTCAGAGACTTCGTGAGGAACTTGAGCAGGTAAGAAATGAAATAGCACTTGCAGAGCAGAATTACGACCTTGAAAAGGCAGCAGAACTTCAATACGGAAAGCTTCCTGAACTCACAAGACAGCTTGAAGATGAAGAGCAGAAGGTAAAACAGAAAGATTTTTCACTGGTTCATGAGAACGTAAACGAAGAGGAGATTGCCAGAATCATTTCCCGTTGGACAGGAATTCCTGTTGCAAAGCTTACTGAGAGCGAGAGAAACAAAACATTGCACCTCGACGATGAACTTCACAAGAGAGTCATCGGACAGGATGAAGGTGTAATGAAAGTTACGGAGGCAATCATCCGTTCAAAGGCCGGCATAAAGGACCCTGGAAAACCTATCGGTTCCTTCCTTTTCATGGGACCTACCGGAGTCGGAAAGACAGAGCTTGCCAAGTCTCTTGCATCATCACTTTTCGATGATGAAAACAATATGGTCAGACTCGACATGAGTGAATACATGGAGAAGTACTCCGTTTCAAGACTCATAGGAGCTCCTCCGGGATATGTGGGATACGACGAGGGAGGCCAGCTCACCGAAGCGGTCAGAAGAAAACCATATTCAGTTGTACTTTTTGATGAGGTTGAGAAAGCTCACCCGGATGTATTCAATGTGCTTTTACAGGTACTTGATGACGGACGAATCACTGATTCACAGGGAAGAACTGTTGACTTCAAAAACACCATCATAATCCTCACATCAAACCTCGGTTCACAGTATCTTCTTGATGGAGTGGACGAGGACGGTAACATAAAACCTGAGGCTGAGAATGCCGTCATGGATGAACTTCACAGATCCTTCAGACCGGAGTTCTTGAACAGACTTGATGAGATAGTTCTCTTCAAACCTTTGACAAAGGATAACATCGGTCACATCATAGATCTTCAGATGGAAGAGTTAAACAAGCGTGTGGCAGACAGACAGCTCAAGGTGGAACTCACTTTGGATGCAAAGGACTTCATCAAAGAAAACGGATACGAGCCGCAGTACGGCGCAAGACCTTTGAAGAGATTTTTACAGAAGCATGTTGAGACATTGTCAGCAAAGCTTATCCTCGAGGGAAATGTTTCCGAGGGAGACACCATCCTCATCGATGTTGAAGGAGACAAACTCGTAGCGAGAGTGAATTAAATATGTGATTTGATATGAGGGGCAAATGCCATAAGCAAATAAATGATACAAATCCCCGCAGGGCAGTACACATGTATGTCCCGCGGGGATTTTTTTATGTATTGAAATGGCGTAGAGAGGTATTTGTTATGCAAAGGTAATAACTGTTCCGGTATTACCGTTTAAGGCTTCGATAACA
>JAILLZ010000092.1 GCA_024692885.1 Lachnospiraceae bacterium
TTGAAGCCTTCAACTGACTCACTGAGTGCATCCTCCACAGCTGTAAACTGTTCTGATGCATTAACATAGTCACTAGTGCTCTCCTTTACATCAATACCTGATAAACCTGAGCTCATATTATCCGTGATTGAATCCTGAGACTTCATAGCAACTACATCTATCGTCTTGTATGTCTTTCTGTTCTTAAACTCAGAAACCTTACCGTCGTTCCAGTTCTTTACTGGTCTGTAGTAACCGGTGATACGTGAGTAAACCTCTGCCTCTCTTCCGCAGGTAGGACATACGAAATGCTCCCCCGAGATATAACCATGCTCCTCGCATACAGAGTATGTCGGAGAAATGGTGTAGTACGGCAGACGGAAGTTGTTTGAAATCTTTCTTACCAGTGTGGCAGCTGACTTCCAATCAGGAAGATTCTGTCCGAGGAAACCGTGGAATACGGTACCGCTGGTGTAAAGTGTCTGCATATCATCCTCAAGCTCAAGAGCATCAAAAATATCGTCAGTATAGCCGACCGGAAGATGTGTACTGTTTGTATAATAAGGAGCCTCGCCATTCTTTGCAGCTGTCTTGATATCTCCAAACTCCTCTGTGTCATGTTTTGCAAATCTGTATGTTGTGGACTCTGCAGGTGTAGCCTCGAGGTTGAAGAGTGCTCCGTACTGCTCCTGATAATCAGAGAGTCTTTCACGCATATGATTTAAGCACTCAATGGCAAAATCATGTCCCTCTTTTTCCACTATATTTCCTGTGAGCCACTTAGCATTTTCTATGGTCTCATTCATGCCGACCAGACCGATGGTTGAAAAATGGTCATCAAACTTTCCGAGATAACGCTTTGTATATGGGTAAAGTCCCTCGTCGAGAAGTCTTGTGATAACCTGCCTCTTCACATCGAGCGAACGAGCAGCTATGTCCATGTATTTGTCGAGCATAGCATAGAACTCTTCTTTGGTATTTGCGAGGTAAGCCATACGTGGAAGGTTCAGTGTTACTACACCGATGGAACCTGTGCTCTCTCCTGATCCAAAGTATCCGCCGCCCTTCTTTCTGAGTTCTCTTAAGTCAAGGCGCAGTCTGCAGCACATACTTCTGACATCAGAAGGATTCATGTCCGAATTTACATAGTTTGAGAAATATGGTGTGCCGTATTTTGCTGTCATCTCAAAGAGAAGCTTGTTGTTCTCAGTCTCGCTCCAGTCGAAATCTTTTGTGATGGAATATGTTGGGATTGGATACTGGAATCCTCTTCCGTTTGCATCACCCTCTATCATAATCTCGATAAAGGCCTTGTTTATCATATCCATCTCTTTTTTGCATTCGCCGTAAGTGAAATCGCACTCCTCACCGGCAATAATTGCAGGAAGGTTTTTCATGTCATCCGGCACTGTCCAATCCAAAGTTACGTTTGTGAATGGTGCCTGTGTACCCCATCTTGAAGGTGTGTTTACACCGTAAATGAAGGACTGAATGCACTGCTTTACCTCTTCATAGTCGAGGTTGTCCACTTTTACGAAAGGTGCAAGATATGTGTCAAATGATGAAAAAGCCTGAGCTCCTGCCCACTCGTTCTGCATTATTCCAAGGAAGTTAACCATCTGGTTGCAAAGAGTGCTAAGGTGCTTTGCAGGTGCGGATGTAATACGTCCTCCAACTCCGCCCAAGCCTTCAACTATGAGCTGCTTTAAACTCCATCCTGCACAATATCCTGTAAGCATTGAAAGGTCATGCAAGTGAAGGAAGCATTTTCTGTGTGCTTCTGCAATCTCATCGTCGTAAACCTCTGTCAGCCAATAGTTTGCCGTAATAGCTCCGGAGTTTGAAAGAATAAGACCTCCGACACTCAAAGTAACGGTAGAGTTCTCTTTTACTCTCCAGTCTTTTTCTGCACCGATATAATCATTTACAAGCTTTTTATAATCAAGGAGAGTCTGCTTTGTCTCTCTGATTTTCTTTCTCTCTGAACGATAAAGGATGTATGCCTTGGCTGTATTCTGATAGCCAAGAGTCATCAGCACCTGCTCAACCTTGTCCTGAATGCGCTCAACGGTCATGAGATCGTCTTCGTCAGTCTCCACCCCCGTGGTTGCCATAATGCTTGCGGCCCTCGATATCGCTGATATCTCCCTCGCATCCAATTCACCTGTTGCTAAGAATGCCTTTGCCACGGCATTTTCAATCTTTGTGATATCAAATGGAACCCGCGCTCCGTTTCGCTTGATTACTGTGCTGATACTCATACTTTTCTCTCTCCTTCTTATACCAAAACAATACTTCCCATTTTACGCGTCTCATTCAGTTCAATAAGTCTTTGATTTGCGCTGCCTCTGAAAATGTGGTCTCCCTCCATCATTTCTTCAACAAACGGTCCGTCTACCAGAACATCCATGTAAGCCAAAGCATTTTTTGCTTCCTCTCCGGCCTTTCCCGACTGTATGTCCTCGTAGGTCCATCCTGTGTAGCACCACACGTCTAACCCCATCTCTTTAGCTGCTTTTGATATTAGCATTGCCGCTTCTGCCTGCAAAAGCGGATCTCCACCTGAAAGGGTGATTCCGTCCAGATATTTTGTTCCCCGTATCTTTTCGATAACATCCGAGATTAAAACTGTTTCGCCACCCTCAGAATTCCACGTGTCCGGATTTTGACATCCCTTACATCCATGAATGCAACCCTGAAAAAAAATCACAAATCTGACTCCGGGGCCATCAACCATGGAATGAGCAACCATTCCCGCAAGCTTCATAAAACCCTTTTCTACCATAAAAACCCCCGCCAAGAATTTCGCGTTCCTAAATAGAATTATATCCCGTTATTTGTGTTATCGTCAAACAAAAATACAACATATAGTGTTTTTTGTGAAAAACTACTATATGTTGTATTAAATCATCAGCTATTTAACGTTGCCAATTTTGGCAATATGTACACTTTCCAAATTGTCAATCAAATATTGCGAATCCCAGAACACCACCATATTCGAATTGAAATTTGTCTTTTTAAATCTAGAACACCACCACATTCGGTTTAAAGTCCTCATGAACCTGTTTACCGTAAATGAAACGGTACTCGTACTCACCCTTTTTCTCATCGGTAAGCTTCATCTCGTAAGTGACAAGGAGTTCCCCGTTCTTGTAGACATCACATTTTGCATCCGTTACATCGTATGCCACAAGCTCGAGTTCTTTTTCGAAATCAAAATCGGCATCCTCAGTGTAATTGCTGGTGGCAAGAATCGTGTTGCTCTTTATCCACATTGGTATGGTGTGATAGTCAACCTTCTCTGTAAGCCAGTCTCCGCCTTCTCTCCTCTCACCTGTGAAAAGATTTATCCATTTTCCCTTCGGGAGATAGTACTCAGCCACTGAATCCTCTCTGAAAACCGGTGCAACGAGGATTGATTCTCCAAGCATAAACTGTTTGTCAAGGTAAGCACAGTTTCTGTCCTCAGGGAATTCCAAAGCCATACTTCTCATTACAGGAATTCCTGTCTTATGGCATTTCACTGCTTCTGAGTAGAGATACGGTAAAAGTGAGAGTTTTCTTCTGGTAAACTCTCTTACAACCTCAACTGCCTCTTCATCATAAAGCCATGGCACACGGTAGGAGCTGCTGCCATGCAATCTGCTGTGAGATGAACACAGACCGAAAGCGGCCCATCTTTTGTATACGTCGGCTGTGGATGTCTGCTCAAAGCCTCCTATATCATGGCTCCAGAAACCAAATCCGCTGCTTGTGAGGGAAAGTCCGCCTCTTAAGCTCTGCTCCATCGGCTCGTAGTCCGACCAGCAGTCTCCGCCCCAATGCACCGGAAACTTCTGTCCTCCGGCAGTCGCAGACCTTGCAAATACAAGTGCATTCTCCTCGCCTTTTTCCTTCTGAAGGAACTCATACACACACTTGTTGTACAGATAGGTGTAGTAGTTGTGCATCTTCTTTGGATCGTTTCCGTTATGATATACGCAATCCGTAGGAATTCTCTCGCCAAAATCCGTCTTAAAGCAATCCACTCCCATGTCTGTCAACGTTTTGAGTTTTCCCTGATACCAGGTCCATGCATCCGGATTGGTGAAATCGACTATTGCCATTCCGGGCTGCCACATATCCCACTGCCATACATCGCCGTTTTCTCTTGTGAGGAAATAACCTTTTTCCATTCCCTCCTTAAAAGCATCCGAAGCCTGGGCAATATATGGATTAATCCATACACAGACTCTGATTCCCTTGTCATGAATCCTTTTAATAAGGCCTTTAGGGTCCGGGAAGGTCTTTTCATCAAACGTAAAATCTGTCCAGTGGAATTCCTTCATCCAGCAACAGTCGAAATGGAAAACTGAAAGCGGAATGCCTCTGTCAAGCATGCCGTCTATAAAGCTCATAACCGTTTTCTCATCGTAATCAGTTGTAAATGAAGTTGAAAGCCAAAGTCCGAATGACCACTGTGGAGGAAGCGCCGGTTTTCCTGTGAGGTCGGTATATTTAACCAAAACATCCTTCATAGTCGGTCCATCAAAAATGAAATAATCGAGACTTTCTCCCTCGACACTGAACACAACCTTTGAAACCTGATTTGAAGCCACCTCAAAATCGACTCTGTCCGGCTCGTTTACAAACACACCGTAGCCCTTGTTGGTCATATAAAACGGTATATTCTTGTATGACTGATCGGAGCTTGTTCCTCCGTCCTTGTTCCAAATATCGATATGCTGCCCGTTCTTAACAAAAGCACCGAATCTCTCGCCAAGGCCGTAAACAAGTTCACCCACACCGAGTGAAAGCTGCTCAGCCATATGTGATCCGCGTCCCGTGGTGTCGTATGGCATTCCGCGGAAGTCTTCCTTTACAAAGGCGAGATTACTCTTCGTTAGAAGTGTGTCACCCCTCATGTACTTCATCTCACCGTTCTCTTCGTTAATTACAAGTGAGATGTTTCCGCTTTTTATTGTAAGGCAGCCGTCCTTCTCTTCCGTCTCAAGCTCTTTTTCTTCTGTATCAAGCTCAAATTTTGGATCTCTGTCTTTAAGTCCCATGTGATGGAAACTCTGCAAACGCAAAACTCCGTCCGAAGGAGATGTTATTTTTATGGTAAGCAGAATGCCACCCAGAGTTCCGCCCTTGTCCAATATCTTTGTGGTAGGTGCTATCAATGTTACTTCTGTCTTTGTAATGTGCTTTTCGTAAATCTGCTTTGGTTCAAAGGCTGCAACACCTTCTTCAAGAATCCATGCTCCGTTCTTAAAATCCATGATAACCTCCCAAATAATCTATTTAATTTATGAGTATGCTTCAAAACATCTCATGTTTTTCAGTTTCTCCATCCTTTAAAGAAATCAAAGGATTTTGATACTCTCTCCAACTCTTTCCTGATATCTATATGCTGAGGACAATGCTTTTCACACAGTCCGCATTTTATACAATCCTTCGCTCTTCCGTGTCCCTGCGAAAGTTCGTAATAGTACACAACCTGATTTGTATTATGTTTATCCTGCAAAAGGTTAAGATACTTAGGAATAGGTATGTCCTTCGGACATTCCTCCATGCAGTACCCACAGGACGTGCAAGGAAGCATTATGCTTTTCTGAAGAAGTGCCGTGCATTCTTTTAGTACTGCCCGGTCTTCTTTGCTCAAAGGCATTTCTTTCAGCGCCCCAAATATCTCAATGTTCTCATGCATCACATCCATCGAGTTCATTCCCGAGAGAACATACTTCACTTTGGGAAGCCCTGAGACAAAGCCAAAAGCCCATTTTGCCAGGCTGTAATCCGGCCTTGATTCATTCAACCTATTCCGTACTTCTTCACCCACGTTAAGCAGGGTTCCACCTTTTAACGGCTCCATAACAAAGACGGTTTTCCCATATTTTACTGCTGTCTCATAGCATTCTCTCGACTGTATGCTTTCGTTCTCCCAGTCAAGATAATTAATTTGAAGCAGTACGACTTCTATCTCCGGATGCTCCGACAATATCGTATCAAGCACGTCCGCAGTATCATGGAAAGATATACCGATATGTTTTACGTATCCGGCCTGTTTTTGTTTTAGGGCAAACTCAAAACTATGAAGTTCTTTTGAAACGGCATAGTTTACTTTCCCTTGATTGTGCAGGAAATAATAATCTATGTATCCGTCTTCCTGTCCAAGTCTTTTAAGCTGCTCCGAAAAGCATTTTTCCTGCTCTTTTTCGCTTTTCATAAACTCATTTGTGAGTTTAGTGGAAAGGATATACTTCTCCCTTGGATATCTGTCCACAAGGGCGGTTTTTAAAGCCGGTTCACTCTTTCCGCCACAGTAGCGATATGCGGTATCAAAGTAATTGACTCCGTGAGACATCGCAAAGTCCACCATATCGGTGAACAATTCCATATCTATTTCTTTTTTGTTCACCATCGGAAGCCTCATGCATCCGAAGCCTAAATCTGCCATATATTTACCCTTTTTCACATTCATCCCGGCATGATGAATCAGACATTTCATGTTTCAATATCCGCATTGGATATTAGTAGTTTCTTGCGTCGTCTTTCGCAAAAAGAATCATGATAACACCTGCAAGCACTGCAAATGCTCCACCGCCTATAAGCATTGGTCTAAGTCCAACCACGTCAAGCATTACTCCGGCATACGCATTTCCAAGAATTGAACCGATGCTCTGGCTCAATACAACCATTGCCTGAGCTCTGACCTTTTCGCGAGGTCCGACAATGCTGTTTACAAACATTACCGATGCAAAAACATATATTCCGGAACAAAGCATGTTCATTACCGACATTGCGTATATAAAGCCCAAATTTGGCGCTATTGCTGCCATCCATACCTTTATTCCGTTGAATATAAACGAAACCGTAACAAGCGATTTTGCTGAATACTTTCTCAATAACAGAGGTGAAGCTATGAGCATCGGAAGCTCAACACCTGCTCTGACAAATTCTGAGATACCGTACTCTGCGGTGCCTCCGCCAAGACTTTCAATTACCCTTATCATGAAAGTAAATCCCGAAGACTGTCCTGCTCCGAGAAGAACAGCACAGATAAGATATATAACCAAAAGCTTGTTGCCCTTCATCATCTCGATGTAAGAGACATCCTTGTCGTTTCCCGGTCCGGCTCCGTATTTCGCAGGGTCCAACCCCTTGTATGGATTTGGCATAAACAAAACTGCCACAGTACATATCACTGCTCCGACAAGGAAAATCGGGATAAGCATTTTTGCAGTATACTTTTCCACAATAATTCCAAGGAAATATGCAGCCAATGCATACGAAATCGAGCCCACTCCACGCGGCCATCCGTATCTTGCCGGAATTCCAACATTGTTAAACTGAACAAGCTGAGCGTTCAAAAATCCGTTATTGCTTCCGTCGAGTGACATTGCAGCGGCGTAAGCCACTATCATAAGTCCAACCGGAAGGGCCACAAAATTCAACAGCGCTCCACAGGTTATTGCAGCTATAAAAACTGCTGTGATGATTCTTTTTATCGGGACATTCATATGGTGATCCGAATAGTTGGACACCAAGAGCTGAAATATAATACCTATTATTCCGCTTAGTGACGTGGTCAGTCCAATCTGAGTGTTGTTCAATCCTCTGTACGTCAGATATATAGCCGTGAATGCACCGATTGCACAGTAATGCATCCAGTAGCTACCCTGGACCACTGCGTAGTTAGCTTCTATGCGAAGAGTGTCTTTCTTTTCCATTATTTCTTACCTAATTCCACTTATTGCAAAATCTTTAATTACCATAAAGACTATAATACTCACTAAAACGAAAAAATAGAATAATAATATTCTTGTTTTATAACATTTTTCATCTGCCTTTATGCATTTCGTTTTGATAATGCCTCAACGATTTTATCATATTCCTTCTTTTTCACAACCACATGATAAATCCTGTCGTTTTCGATGTGTCTTCCAGGCACTTTCTTTTTCTTCTTGTCTTTTGGAACAAACTCCTCAAAGGTGCACTCAAAGCCTGCATCCGTTATAAGCTTGTACACTTCCTCGGCTTTTTCTCTGTAATATGATTGCATAAATTCCATCTTGCCAAAACCAAACATATCCTTGCTCCTTCCTTAAATAGCGTAACTTTTGCTGGATTTTTTATTTATATTGAAGCTTCAACATCTCATGTTTATTTTTCGCTTCACTCGAAAATGTGCATGCAACCGTCTGATTACATGCACATTGTTTTACATATATAGCTTTTCAAATCTCATCGTTGTTTCTTTCTTACAATAGAAAGCCCCTTATGCTTTGATGTGGTTTTTTACGACATCACCTGACTACTTAAGAATCGGCTTAATTGCTTCAGCAAGCTTTTCTTTCATGGCTCTTGCTTCTACAAGATCCTTACCCTTTGTTGTAAAGTATGTCTTTATCTTAGGCTCTGTTCCGGAAGGACGAACTACGATGGTGCAACCGTTCTCAAGCTCGAAAACAAGCACATTTGCAGCCGGAAGTCCTGTGTCCTCAGGTTTCTTGTAATCAATAAATTTTGAAACCTTCTCCCCTGAGAAATCAGTAGGCGCATTCTTTCTCAATCCGTCCATAATGGCTGCCATCTTATCCATTCCATCAAGTCCAGGGAATTCGAAAGAATCGGTCACGTTGAGGAAACGTCCGTACTCTTTGTAAATCTCCTCGAGTCTCTGCTTGATAGAGCTTCCGATGCTTCTGTAATAAGCTGCCATCTCACAGATGAGCATTGAGCTTACAACCGCATCCTTATCTCTTACGTATGGTCCTGCAAGGTATCCGTAGCTCTCCTCGAAACCGAAGATAAATCTGTCTACTTCTCCTTTTTTTTCAAGGCCTGCTATCTGGTCTCCAATCCACTTGAATCCGGTGAGAACGTTTTTCATCTCCACGCCGTAGTGTGCAGCAACAAGGTCTGCCAACGGTGTTGAAACAAATGATTTCACTGCTACCGCATTCTTTGGAAGTGTTCCCTTTTCAATACGTCCTGCACAGATATAATCCAAAAGAAGAACTCCCATCTCGTTTCCGGTAACAAGCTCATAACTTCCGTCCGGACACTTCATGGCGATTCCTACTCTGTCCGCATCAGGATCCGTTGCGAGCATAAGGTCAGCTCCTGACTCTTTTGCAAGCTCAAGTCCCTTCTCAAGTGCAGCATATATCTCAGGGTTTGGATAACTGCATGTTGTAAAATATCCGTTTGGATATTCCTGCTCAGGAACGATAGTTACATCTGTGATTCCTATATCCTTTAAAACCTGAGTTACAGGTACAAGACCTGTGCCGTTTAATGGGCTGTATACAAGTTTAAGTCCTGCTGTCTTTGCAAGGCCTTTTCTCACCTGACGTGACTCAATAGCCTCATAGAAAGCCTTCTTGCAATCATCCTCAACATATTTGATGATGCCTTTGTTTACACCTTCCGCAAATGAAATAACCTTCGCTCCGGTGAGAACATCTGTCTTCTGAATCTCATCGTATACAATAGCGGCTGCATCATCTGTCATCTGACATCCGTCAGGTCCGTAAACCTTGTATCCGTTGTATTTTGCCGGATTGTGGGATGCTGTAACCATGATTCCCGCATTGCACTCATAATATCTTGTAGCAAATGAAAGTGCAGGTACAGGCATAAGTGCATCATAGATTCTTACGTTGATACCGTTTCCGGCCAAAACCTCAGCTGCTGTCTTTGCGAAAAGATCACTCTTTAATCTGCTGTCATAGCTGATTGCAACTGTCTGGTTTCCCTTCTGTGTTTTAACCCAGTTTGCAAGTCCCTGAGTTGCCTGGCGAACAACATATACGTTCATTCTGTTGGTTCCGGCACCGAGAACTCCTCTGAGTCCTGCTGTACCAAACTCAAGAGAGATTGCAAAACGGTCCTTTATCTCGTCATCGTTTCCTTTTATTTTTGAAAGTTCCATGCCAAGATCAAAATCACAAAGATCTGCAGCAAGCCAACGTTCATATTCTGCTTTATACATAGATATCACTCCTTATTTTAAGTCATTTTCTATATTATGTTTCCCCGGACATTACTACGTTTTTTATAATTATCCGCTTTTACCTTTTCCTAGAATGTGTCGTCCTCTCCGAAAAACATATTTCCGTTTTCATCGAAATAATCCTCTCCGAAGTAATCCTCGAAGGTATCATAATAATCATATATACCGTTTTGGTCTGTTCTTGTTGCCATGCTTCCAATAGCAAGAACAAATACTGTCCAGAAAATAATGCTGATTACAATGGAAATAATTCCCATCACAAGTCCGGCAATTCCCATCCCTTTTCCGCCACGACCTTTATTCTTTGCAATATGAATCGCTCCGAAAATAATGGCAAGTATAGCTAAAATGTAGTTCAACATTGTACAAAAAGTCACAATGGATAAAATACCCAAAACAAGAGAAGCTATACCAAAGCCCTTCGAAGGCTCCTTTATCTCAGTCTGCTCATAGGACTCACTTGTGTAATATGTGCTGTTTCCGGCAGATTCATAGTAGTTCTGGTTGGCGTCGCCTGAATCATATCTTCTGGTATCATTGCCGTTATCTACGGATGAGTCGTTTTCGTTGTTGTAATTGAATTCGTCGCTCATTTTCTCCCCCTTTAGGATTTGATTTCATCAAAGTTGCCACTTGCAAGGTCCATGATGTACTGAAGCTCAGCTCCCTCCACAGGTGCCTCACCGTGATCTGAATGAACAAGCTCTTTGCTTATCTCGCCGAGATTGTGGCTGTTCTTTTCTTTTCCGTTTTCGATGGTGTAGTAATGTGATTCGCCCGAATTCGGATTTATAGTGAAATACACTCTGTGGCACCACTGTGCTTTGAGCTTTGGTTCAGGCATATCCACTCTTACAAGAAGAAGCTCCGGATTTATATTGAGTGCCATTACATCAAAATCATTTTTTGCATAAGGACAAAGATTTTCATTCTTAAATGATTTCCTTACCACTTCAAGAATCAGGCTTTCCTTTTCATCGCAAAGCTTATCCATAAATTCCATTCCGCCCTCAAAAAGCTGTTTTGGCAAATCATGGAACTCACTTCTCTGCAGCATCATTACTTCGAATTGATCTCTTGAAACCTGAACGGTCTGACCGCCGTTCTTTTTAATCTCATTTAACTTTGCCGCCTGAGCATCTGTAAATTTCTTGATGTTGTCTATAAGCGGCCTCTTGATGACAAGATTGTCTGAGAAAGGATTTAATACTATTCCCTCCGGCGGATTCTCCCCGGCTGTTGCAAATGCAAGGCAGGCAGCAAACGGAAGTCCCATAAGCACGTCAAACTTTGGTTCTCTTGGAACCTCGGTCTTGTGGGTATAAACCGGCAAAAAGAGCACTCCATCATCATTTTTCAAAAAGCACGGAAGCGGTTTTACATCGCTAGGCATCTTGAAAGCTCCCTGCTTCGCTTTTTCTATAAGCTCTTCCCTGTTTACGGATGGCGGGAGCATTCCCGGCACTTCAACAGGTGTTCTCAAAAGCTGATTTATAAGAGCATCCAGATTCTTCTGGCTTTTATCGTTTCTATATATTGAGATAAGCTCTTTGGCTTTGTTTTTCAGTTCGTCCTGATTCATTCTAATTGTTCCCTTCTATTTCCTATTGGTAATAAAATGCATACCTGTAGAAACTCTTTGCAAAGGTTCTTTTATATCTGCATTTTCCTGTGCCAATACGAGTTCCTCTCCAACTTTTGCCTCCATCATCTTATAATAGATGTAATACAAAAGATTCTTTGGTCCGCTCGTTATACGGCATCCCACAAGATACCTTCCATCCATTTCCACTCTTCTGGCACCAAGGCATTTTACTTTTATATCATATTTGATTCCTCTGGTTTCATCGGAAAACGAAATCTCAAACGGCTGTGCAACCAAATCCAGGTTTTCCTGCATATAAAAACCTATCCCTGAATTGCTGATATCCTTCAAAACTACAGAATATGCCTCCCCATATGTGGTTATAAGTGTCCCCTCAACCAAAACGGCAACTCTGTCGTTCTCTCTTCTGTTCGCCTCGAGCGATTCACGTGCATATACCGAAACCGACAAAACATAATAATAGTTTTCTTTTGCTTTTCTAAGCTCAATATTTATGTTTTTCCAAACAATTCTTTCATGTCCGTTACCGGTAAACGCGTAAAGATTGAACTGCGCACTCTTGAACGCTTTGTTGGAGAAATCCAACAACTGTCCGTTTTTGTATAATGCCTTAATCCATACGCCTTCCTCGCGAACTCTATAGGCTATAGTGCTTAATGGATATGTAACTCCACCCCAAACTACTTCAAGGGTAACTTTCTCTCCCTCTGTCAACTCTTGAAGATGCATTGCATAAAAACCCTCCGTTCCCCATATTTATAATTCCTTTACAATACATAATTATATCAGTTATGGAGGTGGTCAACAAACCTTTTTTCCAAGTATTCTCGTACTTCTTTCAAGAATTCCTTTCATGTATGCAATAACGGTTCCGTAATTTGTAAACGGCACGTTACTGTCAACGGAATTTTTCATTCTATAGCGCATTTCTCTCTCGTTTAACATGCAGCCACCGCAATGAATTACAAGCGAAATGTCGTCCAGATTCTCAGGGAATTCTCTTCCGGAACAGGTTACTATCTCAACATCTTTTTTGGTGTATTCCTTAATCCACCTTGGAATCTTCACCGTTCCTATATCGTTGCACTGTCTGTGATGGGTGCATCCCTCAGCGATAAGTACCTTGTCGCCGTCTTTCAGATTTTCAATTGCAGCCACACCCTGTAGTGCAGTGTCCAAAAAGCCTTTATGTCTTGCCATCAAAATGGAAAACGATGTGAGCAGGATGTCGTCCGGAACTATTTTCTCCACCTTCGCAAAGGCCTGACTGTCAGTAATAACTACATCAGGCTTCACTCCACCTGCTTCAAACTTTTTAAGTAAGTCTTCCAGTTCCGTATCCTTAACGCAGACAGCTGATGAGCCGCTGTCGAGCAAATCTCTTATGACCTGCTGTTGCGGAAGTATGATTCGACCTTTCGGTGCAGATTCATCAATAGGTATGACAAGAATCGCCAATGCTCCCGGCTTTAAAAGGTCCGATACAAGAGGAAGACTTTCCCCTTCGTCTTTTACCAGTGTTGCGATGCGGTTTTTCAATTCTTCAATGTTGGTCTTTTCCGTTGCGCTGACGTAAATTTCGTTTTCATTGTCAGATTCTGCATCATCACCGGTGTTTGTAGCGATGGAACTATGCACGTCTGCTTTGTTGTACACGATAAGATATGGTATTTCCTTGCTTTCAAATATCTCTATAAGTTCGTGGTCGCAGGTTTGAAGTCCTTTTGTGGAATCCACAACCAAGACTGCTATATCTGTCTTGTTTAAAATCTGCTTTGTCTTTTTTACTCTAAGTTCTCCCAATGAGCCGCTGTCGTCAAAGCCTGGGGTATCAATTATCACGACCGGTCCGAGCGGAAGCAATTCCATAGCTTTAATGACAGGGTCTGTTGTGGTTCCCTCAACGTCCGAAACCACTGAAAGGTCCTGATTTGTGATTGCATTTACAAGTGACGATTTTCCGGCATTTCTTCTGCCAAAAAAACCTATGTGTGTTCTTTCTCCCGAAGGAGTTTGATTCATGGACATATTCTGCTCCCTTACTTTGTTATCTGACTATTCCAAAACCTTTTTAAACTCCCGAATGAACTCTTCCAGCTCATCCGAGAACAGATTTCTTCTTTCCTTTAAGAAACATCTTCCCGAGAATGCCAAGTGCGACATTTCTATAAATGATGCATTTTCCGGTGTGACATATTTGTAAAAAGGATCACCTATTACAACATCAGCGCCAGACAAAACCTCCTCCAGGTCTTCCTCTCCCACGGTGGCAATGTCAGCAAATGATACCTGTGTCTCCAGTGGATTAACCACTATTGTTTTGAAACTCTGAATTCGATTATCTCTGACAAATGTACTGTTTATGTACTTTGCGAGAGATGACATGAAAACTGGCTCTCCCACTAAATAAACCTTTCTCCCATCTTCCGATAAATCGGAATTATCATTCGACATATCAGAAACCACATCCATTATTTCGGATTTCACTGAGATTGTGCCAGCACCGACAGCACAATCTGAAAAGGTTTCATTCGTATCACATATTGGAACTCCACAAACAAACGGAATGCCAAATCTCTCCTTCATCCACTCCGCTGCTTTGAGACCGGTGACAGATACCACAAGATTAAAGTTGGCGACAATTGATTTTTCTAAATCAGGGAGATTTCCTCCTATTCCCCAGGTTGAAATAATCTCGTAGTCCTCAAGTTTCTTTAGTAATGAATCCACAACGCCCGGCTTGTCAAAATCAAGAGGTGTAAGCCCCAGGATGTTAATCTTAGTCCTCTTTGAATTCTGTTTTTTTGCAAAACTTTCTGCACTACACGCACCTTTTTTATCCCCTGCATGGTTCTCGATATCATCTTCCACACATAAATTTCCAAGGTACTTTTTTGCAAGTTCCAAAAACGCATCCCCCGCACCACATGAATAATCATGGGAACCGTTACTCTTAACGTAAAACACAGGAATACCAAGGCGTTTTTCAAGAAGCTTTGCTATTCCCTTGAAATCCGTTCCATTGAGATACGGAAGCGGTGAATTGGTCATGGCAATGAACTTTGGTTTTACCTCTTTTGCCGCGAACATTATGTCATTTATGAATTTTTCATCGTTGCCGGTCACAGCATCGACTTCGTTCAAGCCGGAAATGTATATCCTGCTCTCTTTGTCGTACCATCTGCTCTCATCATGAGTGTTGTATGTGGAATTGCAGCCTGACGGATCGTGGATTACAACCATTCCTCCATATTCATAGAGTGCCGAACAGGTTCCGGAAACATCGCCCGTGTAAACCGGAAGAATTCTATATGTAGTTTTCAACGCAGCTCTCACACCCCAATCCTTTTCGTGGGACAATGTCCCTCGTATCTTTTTTATTCCTATAGGCGTCCTCTATAAGGTCGCACATTTTTATTATGCCGTCGTATCCCCAGAGTCCGAAGCCATTTACTATATTCACGAAATGCTCTGTTCTGCTGAAATATGCAGCCTTCTGTCCTACAGCCACTCGGATTACATTAGCATTTCCTAAGTCACTAACAGCACTACCGGTTGAAACAGAATTTCCGAAATATTCATCCGCAACGAATCCAGCATCATCAAGAAATCTCTTCTTCACATGCATGGTGGCTGAAAGAATTAAATCCGGATAGTTTTCCTTTAAGAACAGAAAATCTTTCTCTTCCTCAGGATTAATGAAATCAAGAAAAACCGTATCCACCTTAATCCCATGCTCCAGTAAAAATCGAGCCAGAGAAAGTGGGCGTGGATGAGCGGTTCCGTCTATGAAAATCAC
Organism: Lachnospiraceae bacterium; assembly: GCA_024692885.1. Lineage (GTDB taxonomy): Bacteria > Bacillota > Clostridia > Lachnospirales > Lachnospiraceae > JAILHT01. Next base: position 15,388 of record JAILLZ010000092.1, read on the forward strand.
AGAATTCCCGATTGTTTCTTTTAATCCTTGAATTCTCTTATCCAACTCTATGTTGGAGACATTTTCTTGAACATTGCTGGTCTTTGATACATTTTCTTCTTGGATATGTTTTTTCTGTATAAAACTATCCATCTCGATTTCTTTGCCCAACACCTTGCCAAGTGACCTGAGCTGCTCATTTATTACATCAGTGTCAAAAGATGCCGGAAGATAAAGATACTCTCTGTTAAGCCTCTTTGCCACAGTTCTTATCGCAAGCTCTCCGGCCGGATGAATATCTATAAACAAAAACGCTTCGGATATCTTTAAAAAATCCTCATAAGTTTTGGAGGTCTGAACCTGTCTCACTTCAATATTGTTTTCCTTAAAAAAGGTCATAAGATCGGAGCTTCCATCAATGGGAAAGTCGCCTCCGATAATGGCAACCACGTTTTTCTTTGGTTCACATTCCGGAAGTTTTGAAAACATTGACCTTCTCAGTTTCTGATCAGGGGTAAGGCCTTTCTTCTGCATGACGGGATCCATGAAGCATCTGTAAAAATCGATGTTTGGGAACTCTTTTTCAAGTTCGGAATACACATAGTCGTAGTTGCAACCCAAAAAGTGGTGAACGCAGACAGTAAACAGCTGAACTGCCTTTGTCTTCATGCCTGCTGCCTAACGTTTTTTTATGACAT
>JAILLZ010000030.1 GCA_024692885.1 Lachnospiraceae bacterium
TTTGATGTGGCTTTTTCGTACGAGGATGCGGTTAAGCACATGGATGAAGTTGAAGAAGTAATTTTTAAGGATGAGGATGATGAGCAGGTTGAAAAGCCGGTTTCCTGGTTGTGGATTATCATTATAATGATATTTGGCGAATCCGGAGTAAAGATGTACAAGGACTATTTAAAAAAGCGAAAGGAATCCGGTAAAAAGGATAGCTAATTATGAAAAATATTTTTTTCACCAAAGCGGCACTTGCAGTTTTTTGCCTCTCTTTGTGTTTGACAATGACCGGCTGCAAAAAAGACGCAGAGGAAGTTTCTTCTGAGACAGAGGTTGTCACTGAGACTGCTACGGAAAGCGAAACTGAAACAGCGGCATCATCAACAGAAAGTGAAATCACTTCTGAGACTGAATCCGAAAAAACATCGGAGGTTGAGACCGAGATTGTTACCAAAGAGACTGAGACTGAGGTGACGATAGAGGCGAAGAACCTCACTATTATGATTGTAAACCTTACGGGAGTCGATCTCGGAGGGTTTGCATACATTAACCCACTTACCGATGAACAGGAAAACACGGGTAGTTTCGAAGACGGACACAGTTACACCTTGGACCTTGTTTGGCCTGTTGAAAAAGAAGAATTTGAGTGGGCGCTTTACAATATGGACGGAAAACTTGCCATCGAAGGTTCATCAAATATGACTGAGGCGGTTAATGGTGCAACGATAGTCATAAACGGTGACGGGGAACAGGTTACCGACGTATCGGTAGATTTCAATTAGGATGGCAAAAAATGAATTCCAGGATTAAAAATATAGGTTTTAAAAGAATACTGTCATATGTTATAGGAATGACAGTGCTTGCAATGGGACTCACGCTGAACACAAAGCTTTCGCTTGGCGTAAGTCCTCTTTTATCGACAGCGTTCAGTACGTCGGAAATATATGGATTTACACTTGCCAACGCATCTTTGGTAATGTATGTGTTATTGGTTTTTGCTGAGATACTGCTTCACATCAAAATGAAATCATTCGTGAGCATACCGATAGATGCGGCACAGATCCCGATAACCGTATTGTTTACGAGAGTTATGGCAGTGTTTGACATATTTATTCCGAATTATGCAACAGGGAGCGCGGACTCATTTTTCTATTCGCTTACCGGTAGATACATACTTTTGATTATAGCAATCGTTCTTATCGGAATAGGTGCGGCTATGACAATGAATGCCCGCCTTGTTCCAAATCCGGGAGACGGAATAGTGCTGGTTATTTCCGATTTTCTGAAAAAAGAAGTCGGAGACGTGAAAAACGTTTTTGATATAAGTTGTGTTGGAATTACACTTTTGATATGTGTACTTTCCGGAAGCACAATAGTGGGAATCGGAGTTGGTTCCGTTCTTGGAATGCTGCTTACGGGCAGAGTTATTGCAGTGTACAATTGGATGTTTGTTAAGAGGAAAGTAGAGGCGTAATGGAGGCATTTGTAAATAGCGTACCAATGTTTTTGGTAGTAATCCTGCTTGTTGTGGGATTTGCATTTTTAATTAAAGGAGCAGATTTTTTTGTTGAGGGCAGCAGCAGTATTGCAAAGCAGTTTAAGGTCCCGGCGGTAATCATCGGACTTACCATTGTTGCGATGGGAACTTCTTTGCCAGAGACTTCCGTTTCTGTAACTGCCTCAATCGCAGGAAAAAATGCTCTTGCCGTGTCAAATGCGGTGGGATCCAATATTTTCAACCTTATGGTAGTCATCGGTGTTTGTACTCTTTTGTCGAGAATACCGGTTGAGGAAAACACAATAAAGAAGGACATTCCTTTTTCAGGACTTGCAGCTGTGATGGTGCTTGGTCTTGGAATACTGGGATTCCTTGATGTGAGCGGAATGACTTTGGGACACATCGACGGAGTTGTCTTACTCGCGCTTTTCGTTTTCTATCTTGTTTCCCTTGTAAAAAGAACAGTTACATCCATCAAAGAAGGAAAAAAGGTAGAAGTTGAGGGCGGATCCGATGAGGAAATCGAGCTTCTCCCAACATGGAAGAGTATCATTTTCATTATTGGCGGAGGAATTGCAATCGCTCTTGGCGGTGATCTTACGGTAAACACGGCAAGCCGCATAGCACTTGCCTGCGGTATGAGCCAGACTCTCGTTGGACTTACCATTGTTTCAATAGGAACATCGCTTCCTGAGCTTGTCACATCGATAGTCGCAGCAAGAAAGAATGAAATCGGCATGGCTTTGGGAAATGCCATCGGCTCAAACATTTTCAATTTCCTCATGGTTCTTGGAATTGCGTCTGCCATAAGCCCAATTCAATTTATTACGGAAAACGTGGTTGACATTATCGTTCTTCTCGTGTTTACTGTTATAGTTTGGCTGTTTGCGAGAAAGGACTATGTTTTGAATAAGCTTAACGGAGTTTTGATGCTTGTTATGTATGCGGTGTACACGGTGTACATTTTTATACGATGATATCCGTAATACGAATTAGCCATTCGCTTTAGGATAAATAAAGCAGGTATAAGTAATAAGGTATTAGGTATGCTATTCACTTTTTTATCGGTTTTGGGAACCGAGTTCATCGCTGAGATGGGCGATAAAACTCAGTTCATGTTAATTGGACTCACTTCAAAATACAAATTAAAGGATATTATTCTGGGAACCGCAGTTGCGGTTCTCATTTTAAACGGGCTTGCTGTTCTTGCAGGAGGACTTGTTGGCTCACTCATTCCGGAATATGTCATTAAAGCGATAGCCGGAGTGGTTTTCCTCTTATTTGCTATCAGTGCTTTGAAAAAAGATGACGAGGATGAAGAGGCGGAAGGTGATGGAAAGATTAAGTTTGCTCCATTGGCTGTTTTTTGTACCTTTTTCATAGCTGAGCTTGGAGATAAGACACAGATTACAGCAGCAACTTTCGGAGCTTCAAACGGACTTGGAATGGCGCTTGTCGTATGGATTGCATGTTCCATTGGTCTTTTTGCAGCCGATATAGTCGGCCTTGTCATTGGATACGTTCTGAAGAAAAAGGCACCTGAGGACATGATGAAAAAGTTGTCCTTTGTAATCTTTGCCGTTTTTGGCATCTATACTCTTTTTCAGGCATATCAGGCATTTATTGTCAGATAGTTCCTTTAGAATTCTTTAGGTTTTCTTTTGGTATTTTTGTTGAAAAAGTACATGCTGTTTTATATAATTTATATGAGTTTTGTATAAAACTTGAACTAATTAGGAATGGAGAAATGACAATGAAAAAAAGGCTTTTGGGCACTATGATGGCTCTGGCTGTTGTGTCAGCTCTTACTGTAACTTCTGCTGTTGGATGCGGAAAGAAGGAAGAGGAAACCGAGGCAACTGAAACAGAGACCGAAATTACTACCGAGGTGGAGACTGAGACAGAAACCGAGACAGAGACCGAGGTTGGGGAGGTTGCACCTGAAGGTATGGGAAGAAGTTACCTCACAGGAGAATGGGTAACGGAAGCATACGCAAATCAGAGACCTGTCGGAATCATGATTGAGAACACATCCTCATGTCAGCCAACATACGGAACCAGCAATGCAAAGGTTATCTACGAGTTCCAGGCCGAAGGTGGAATAACAAGACTCCTTGCACTTTTTGAAGATATCAGTGGCATGGAGAAAATTGGAAACATCAGAAGCTGCAGACCTTATTTCGCTTATACAGCAATGGCTCATGAAGCTATCTATATTCACTGTGGTGGTTCTATAGAGGCATATGAGCAGATACTTAACATAGGTCTTATCGACAACATTGATGAGATTTACAGGGGAACATTCTTCTTCCGTTCATCAGACAGAAGTTCACCTCACAATCTCTACACAAGCACTGACGATATCGTAAGAGCCGTAAACTATCTTCAGTATGATGTAAACCATTCGGATTCATTTGATGGATACTTCAATTTCAACACAGATGATAACAACGAACTCACACTTGACGGTGGTCAGGATTGTGCAGTTGTAGAAGTATACCAGGCAAATCCAAAGCCTTGGTTCGTATACAACGAAGAGGATGGCTTATATTACAGATATGAGTTCGGTTCAGCACAGATGGATGCTCTCACAGGTGAGCAGCTTGCTGTAAAGAATGTCATTATTCAGGAAGCTCCTGTAGATGCATACTATGACGAGCAGGATCATGACAGAACCGACGTTGATATCACAGCAGGTGGAAACGGATGGTATATCACAAACGGAAAAGCTATTCCTATCACATGGACATGTGCAGGAAATGCAGAAGTTACACATTACTATGATCTCTCAGGAAATGAGATTACTCTCAACCAGGGAAAAACATGGATTGATGTAATGGATGTTGATGATTCTGAGAAGAATGTAATCTATGCTACATATGAGGATTATCAGGCAAGCAAATAAATAATGTATGCAATTGCACCCGGCTTTTGGCCGGGTGTCTTTTCGCTATAAGATGTGAGGGGCAAAAGCCTCTTTTTTCGTTTTTTTAGAAGGCGGTTTGCACATAATCATTGCAATTCACGACTCAGGACTTAAGGTTTTCTAAGCATTTTTTAAAGGATTTTGCAAGCTCCCGCAAACGGTCGTGAACCGCCATCCATGGCGCTGCACTCCCTATTCTCGCCGTCCGGGCGAGAATTTGCTGTGGAATGAAGAAAATGCTAAGAAAACCTAAGCGTCCTTCATAGAGAATTTGCAATTGATTATGTGCAAACCGCCATTAGCAAAATGTGAGAGAGGCTTTTGCCTTTTAAATATT
>JAILLZ010000082.1 GCA_024692885.1 Lachnospiraceae bacterium
AGATTGGTCTGAAGTATATTTCACTAGTATACGACAGTCCTCTCACGAATCTGTTTTCTTTCACCGTCACTTATGACACGAACTACATTTTTGTTTTTGACAGTGAGCTTGTGGAAAGATTCAGGAAAGGCGGCCTCTCGACTTTTTATTATATGTGCCTGCCTTCCGACATAAGAGCATACGAAACGTTTCACTCTAAAAACTTTGTTCAGAAAAACATGACCTGTGACGTTTCCTTTGTCGGCGCTTTGTACAACGAGGACCACAATTTCCTCGACAGACTGAAAAACCTTTCGCCGAACGTGAGAGGTTATATCGACGGGCTCATGAAGACCCAGTCTCAAATATACGGACACAATTATATTGAGGAATGTCTCCCGAAAAAAGTTATTGACGAAATTCAAAGGGAGGTGGACTATGCTCCGACATTCGACGGCGCAGAGACTCTGGCCTACGTTTTTGCCGATTACTTTATAAACAGAAAGCTCACTTCCTTGGAAAGAATCGATCTTCTTACGGAAGTGGCGCAAAACTACAGTCTGGATTTATATACCTTCCCGGAGAGCGATATCATTCCGGAGGCAAACTTTAAAGGCGTTGCCGATTATCACACCGAGATGCCTTTTGTTTTCCGTGACAGCAAAATAAACTTAAACATTTCGCTTCGAAGCATAAAAAGCGGAATCCCCCTTCGTTGCATGGACATCATGTCATGTGGAGGATTCCTACTCACCAATTATCAGGCTGATTTTATGAATCACTTCGTTCCCGGAGAGGATTTTGACTACTTCGAGAGCAAGGATGACCTTATCGAAAAGATTGGCTACTATCTCTACAACGACAGTGAGCGAAGAAAAATTGCGAGGTCAGGACAGGAGAAAGTGCGGATGTATCACTCATGCGAGGCTTGTATACGTGATATCATAAAAATCGTCTTTAATGTACAATAAAAAACGCCACTAAGGTCAACCAAGAACCTTAGTGGCGTTTTTTGGTTGTCCTGTATTTATACCGACTCAAAAGCCAGTTTAATCACTTCATCAAGCCTATGTTGATATGTATGTTCTGCCTTAACCTTCTCGTATGCATTCATGGCAATCTCTTTTGCCTCATTTTTACGATTCATATAATATCTGCATTTTATCAGCAGTTCCTCGTCGGATGTGAAATAATCAAAATCCTCGCCCGGCACAAACAAATCAAACAATTCCGGCTGATAACCTGTAAGCATGAATCCGCCTGCACCCATAATATCAAACACTCGAAGTGGAATTCCCGAACGAATACCTTTGTGTGTCAAATTCAGATTGATAACGCTGTTTCTGAATACCTGCGGCATTTCCGTCATGGTATTTACAGCACCCTTTCCGCTGAGTGCCAAATGGCTAAGCGGACTTCTGGTGTACAGACCAAATCTGAAATTCTTGTACAACATCTCTGCAATTCTTTCTCTTTCGATTGTTGTCGCCCATGGTGCAAGGTATAAAGAAGCTATCAGATAACTGTCCTCTATCGCAATTGTCTCAGGCGGAGTGTAAAAATCCTCAATATTGTTTTTGATTTCATCGATGATATCTTCCGAAAGAATATCCTCCAAAACAAATCCACCATACAATCTGCTCTGAATATCGCATGAAGCTCTAAGGAATCCCCCAACATAGCTTTCAGAAAGATTCTTCATTTTACTTATAGGATTCTTTTCATTGTAAAGCGAACCCACGAAAGAAATGTCATCGTTGAATTTCTTTTGGCCGCCAAGGCTTAAAAACAATTCATCGAGCCTCTTTACGTTTGCAGCTAACGGCATATGGAATACCTTTCCGGGGTTATATTCTTCAAAGCGCTCGCATTCTGCTTTGTCAAATATAAATATCCGGTTCCATTTACTTTTTACCACATCGGAAAAGAGCTCTATATTCATGGAATTAATCGTCCATGAAATGTATCTGATGCGACAATATTCTGCGGCTTCCGCAAGTATGGCAGAAAAGCCTATACTGAATAAAGCATCGTATTCCGTTTGATTTACTCTTTCAACGATGCCGTTTTTCTCTTTTTCGATTTCAGCAACATCCACCGTGTGCCCAAGGTCTTCCAAGGCAATAATCACATCCGGTTCACAGGTTGAATTGTTTTTGAAAAATAGTATTTTCATATCGCACCACTGTCACATTTTTTCATCAAGGTTTTTTCCGGTTTCAATGTGTTTAAAATCCGGCAGATAATCTGCCAGTATTTTTACGACATCTTCTTTTTGACAATTGATATCAGCAAATGTTCTATCAAGCTTTTGAATTAATTCAATGACCGCCTTTTTATCCGGCTGTGGTTTGTCAACGATTATTCCCAAAGACTTAAATGTCTTCATATCAACCTGCTCTTTTTTTGTAAAAAACTCTTCATAAGCTTTTTCACCGTTCGTATCTGATTCTGAAAAGTGCACCGGATACGGCAAGCCTTCGTTCCAAGCAGATGCATTTGTTATTGCCTGCTCATCTGAATCACAATAAGCAATTTTATATCCCATATACGCTAGTAAATCCTCTGCTATATGGTCAAAGGAAGTCATCTCAGCAGCATCAAGTTTTGGAAAAAATATTGCTCTATTTCTACCTAGCATTGCAGACAACATACATATCTGGCCGGACTCCTCCGGAGAGACAAAATATCTTTTTACATCAGATGGCGCCGACAATGGTTGGTGTTTACTTATTCGCTCAAGAAAACCTGCCGGAAGTGAGCCGTTTGAAAAAGCAACATTCGCGAATCTTGCGGTTTTTACGTCGAATACGTCAGAAAAAGAGAAAATCATATCCTCCATAACTCTCTTGCTGGCTCCCATTATATTTACAGGATTTGCAGCCTTATCCGTCGACACGCAAAAATAAGTCTCCGGTGGATTCTTTTCCAACAACTCAAGCAATGCAAGAGCATTTATAACGTTATTGCGCAATAAGGCTTCAATAGAATATATATCCTTCTCTGATCGTACATGTTTATGGGCAGAGAAATTTGCCACTATATCAAATCCGTTAGCTCCACTTGTTCTTCTGTGGTTAAGAAACATCTTTTTAAACACTTCCGAACTGTAACTCATAGGATATGTCAGAAAAACCTTCGGAATCAACGAAGAATACACATCCGAAGAACGCAGTGAACGAGTCAACTCCGTGAGTCCGTTTTCATTTGTATCCACAACGACCAGTTCGTTCGGATGATATGGCAGAAGCGCTTTTATAAAACTTGATCCAATCGAACCCGCGCCACCAATTACCAAAATAGATTTGTTTGATATAGCATTGAATAACTCTTCCGAATAACTTTCTATATCCTCCAAAAACATAGATCTTGGTCGTTTTGTCACATATTCATTTATAAATGAATCCAAATCAAACAATTTCTTCATCCCCCGAGTTTTCAAATTCCATGAGTGCTTCAGCCATTTTAAAATCAGCAAGTGTATCAATATCTATAGAATGTTCTCTTGACATGATGTATGCAAAGCAACCGTTATCATACAGATTTTCCACGTCGTCCATAACTTCGACATTCAATGTGTAAATTGCTCCGTTTATCCTGTAATAATCCGGTAATTCCTGACGTCTCGCATGAGCGATATCTTTCGGAATAAACCCGGTCATCGACATGTCTTCCGGAAGAACATTTGTGCATAGTGAGCAGTCCTCAGTTTCGCAAACAGATACCACAGTCCTTGCATTCTTCTGCCGAAACATCTTGTATGCTCCCGCTATTTCTTTGGCATTTCTGAGTGGTGATGTGGGCTGGAGCAGTGTGACAAAATCAAAATCTTTTCCAAGTTTCCTGTACTCTTCTAAAACTTCCTTAACTACATCCCATGAACCGGCTGTATCACCTGAAGTCTTTTCACTCCTTAAGAAAGGAACTGATGCACCATATTTTTTTGCAATCTCGGCATACTCTGCTGAATCCGTAGAAACGAAAACCTCATCAAAGACCCCCGATTCCAAAGCCGCCTGAATCGTATATGCCATAAGTGGATTCCCGTTCATTAATTTTATGTTTTTATCCTTTAAGCCCTTTGAACCACTTCTGGCCGGGATCACTGCCAAGTGTGCCATAACTACCCCCTGTACTTAATCATAAAAGGTCTGCTAATATCAAAATCCTTATCCGTTCTGCATCTGATATCAACAAGCTTATCAAACTTTTCTTCATCAAATATCATTCTTCCGATATAAAAATCCTTCAAACCGTTTTGGTTAAAATGCTTTTTAAACGAAAAAAGAGAATCTTCCGGTTCAGTTCCACCACCCAAATGTAGCGTGCTCAATCCCATTGAACAAGCCTTTTTTGCAGCCTCATAAAGAATAAGATCATTTGCACCGAGTTTTCTGAAATCATTCTTTACTCCGGAAAGATGATAATGCATACCGTTTTTGTCATAAAGGAACATGGAAGATCCGATTATTTCTCCCTCATACTTTGCATATGCAACCATAACATTTTCTTTCATGTTATCGATTAGATAATGCAATTCATCGCTTCCAAAGAAGTAATACTTCTCTGCAGCAATTCTCGTCATGGTCTCATTATAAACACCTAGGAAATCATCTATTCTTTCACCGCTGTCAAAGTTTACAAACACACCGTTCTTCTCTGCTTTTCTCACCATATTTCTGGTCTTGGTGTTCATGTTTTTAAAGATTTCTTCCTCTGCATCAGTAGAAATATAAACGGTCTGTTTCAGCTTCAGAGTGCTTTGAAATTTTGATAGAACGTCCTGATTTCCAATCATTGGGTGAAATCTGAAAAAAAGACTCACAATGGAGTTTTCTCTACAGTAATCATATAATTTCTCAACATAAAGCTTTTTCAAACCATCTGATACTTCGCCCCTACAGACTGGACCTCCGTATCCATATGGAGTAGATAAATCATAATACTCCTCTGCATCTATCTCATTGAAGAATAAGCCGCTGTCATATATATCGCTCATCTGTACAGCCATACAGATTGCTCCGTTTTCATCTTCCCCAAGAATAAGCAATGGCTTTCCATCACCATG